>CAYWSS010000078.1:0-12841 GCA_964460505.1 uncultured Caldilineaceae bacterium
CGTGCAATCCGTGGCAAATTCTTTACTTTAATCCTGCGAAATCCTGTAGAGCCGAATTAAATCTTGAGCACGCAGTTCTTTTAAGCTATTCCCGGCAGCGCGCTCCGTCTGCCAGGCTGCTTCACCGAACCACATCCACCCACCGACCGGCCGCCATTGTTCTTCAACAGTAGCCTCCAAATCTATTCCGTTTCCATAAAAACCGAATATCCCGCTAACGGACGCCCCCTTGATTTGCCGCCGGCTTGCCTCAAATCGCAAATACCCAAACAACGGGCGCACGTGACACGAATGGGCGAATATCGCTAATTCTAAAAAATATTTGTAAAATTCGCCTATTCGCTAAATTCGCAATTAATTCTTTCTCTTTTGCAAATTGAATTGCTCCCAAATTCGCAGGGCGCCCGTTAGCAAGATCGAATATTTGGAACGCCTCATTTAACCTGGGCATCCACGTAAATGAAACGCTCTTGCCATTGTCTGTAAACACGTCATATAATACTATAAAGCGGCAAGCCGCAAATGAACAATGAGTAATGAATAATAAATAATGAGTAATGAATTCTCGCCGCAAAGCGTAACGCAAATGTTGCAGGGTAATACTATAAAGAACTACACAATCCTCTTCCCCCAGAATTTTCCTTTTTGCTTCCCGCAAAACCGTAATAAGATTGTGAGCTAACAAGAATGGCAATGCAACAGGACGGGCTGTGACAAACACAAATATCCCTAACTTAACCACAGATTTAACCATCCCAAGAACTATTCACCAGTGGCGATTACAGGTCTTAAACGGAGTTTTATACGGCGTGTTTACGCTGGGTGCCCTGGCTGTTATCAATATCATTTTTGACACCCTCCAAAACAACAGGATTGATCTGCTTGGTCTCTACCTGATAATTTATCTGATTTTGGGCTTAGTTTCTTTTATCCACAAATGGGGATACGTTACCAGGGCCGGCCTGCTGCTGCTCCTTATGTACGGATTGGCAGTTATTGGGTTGTCTCAGGTGGGGCTGATGAGCAACAGCCCGCTGTTTCTCTTTGGATTCACAATCCTGGCCACGGTGCTGTTCAATCTACGTTATGGAATCATTGCCATTGCATTGAGTCTGGCAACATTGCTCTTTTTTGGATGGATGGCCACGGCGCAACCTGGGTCAATCCCTCTTCAATCCGATGTTGATCACACCAGCGCAGCCTTGTGGATTAGAAGTGGATTGGCCCTGTTGTTGCTAAGCGGGACAATTACAGTTTCCATCAGGTTTTTGATCCGGCATCTGGAAAATGAACTCCTCAAATCTCAATCGAACTACAATTTTGTGTCCACCGTGCTTGATTTGGCCGGCGCGCTGGTCATGATTGTAGATACTCGCGGGCAGATTATTCGCTTTAATCAGACATGTGAACAAATGACCGGCTTCACCCTGAACGAAGTTGAAAATAAAGTTTATTGGGATATTTTTCTGGCTCCCCCGGATAAAGAGGCTGAAAAACGTGAGTTTCTAAATCTTGCCACGCAACAAATCTTGCCGCAACGAGAAACGGAGTGGATTGTAAAAAGTGGTGAACGCCTTTTAATTTCTTGGTCCAACACTGCGCTTTACAGCAGTTCCGGCACCGCAAAATATGTAGTTGCGGTGGGCATTGATATTACCCACCGCCAACGCGCTGAAAGGGAAAGAGAACGACTGTTAGAAACAGAGCGGGAGCAGCGTGGCTTTGCCGAAGCTTTGCGCAAAGCCGGTTTAGCCCTGAGCAGCACGCTGGATCAGGATACAATTCTTGATCGATTGCTTGATCATGTGACGCAGATAGTTCCTTACGATGCGGCCAACATTATGCTGGTGGATGGGGATAAAGCCCGCATTGCCCGCCTTAGAGGATATGAAGAATTTGGGAGTGAGGTTTTCCAGAGCGCTGTTGACCTCTCTCTGGACATTACCCAAACCGATAACCTGCGCCGCATGGCAGCCACCGGAGAGCCATTGATTATTCCCGATACGGGCGCGGATGAAACCTGGATAAACATTACTGCCTCACAGAAATTGCGATCCTGGGTTGGAGCGCCCATTACGGTGCATGGCAAGGTCATTGCATTTTTTGCGCTGGACAAGATAGAACCGAATTTTTACCAACCCGACCATCTGGAGCGTTTGGCCATTTTTGCCGGACACGCCGCCTTAGCTCTGGAAAATGTGCGCTTGTTTGCCGTTGAAGCTCAACGCCGGTTTGAGGCAGAGAATTTGCGTAATGCCACCACCGCGTTAACCAGCAATCTTGAATTGCAGGAAGTATTGGACAAAATCCTGACCGGCTTCAATCGGGTGCTGCCGTACGACAGCGCTTGCATGTTTTTACGCCAGGGCAACGTGCTGCGGGCCATGGCCGGCAAGAATCTTCCCGCTAAAGGAAAAATCATCGGGCAGGTGTTGCCGGCGGAAGACACACTGTTTAAAGAGCTTCAACGCACCCAAAAACCGCTGGCCATTACCGACGCTCAACAAGACCCCCGTTTTTTAAAATGGGCCGGAACCACCTATGTGCATGGCTGGCTGGGCGTACCGTTGGTAGCTCATGAGGATTTGATCGGTTATATTTCGCTTGATAGCACAACCGCCGGCGCCTATGACAACATCAACCTGTCGGCTGCGCAGATCTTTGCCAATCAGGCTGCCATTGCCCTGAATAATGCTCAACTATTTGAACAAACCCAGGCCACCTTAGCCCAAACAAATACCCTCTACCAGATCATCCGTCAATTAATCTCTAACAAACATTTGCCCGATTTGCTGCAAGATGTGGTCGATAACACGACAAAAGCCGTATGCGCCGACAGGATGACCCTGCTCACGCTGGATATGGAACAGCGCAAAGTGATAGATTTTGTTTCCGGAGGAAAGGGTGTTGAAAACGTTGTTCACGTTTCATTTGATGAGTTATGGGCAGGGCTCACCGGCTGGGTCCTTAGAGAATTAAAGCCGGCGCTCTCGCTAAAGGGCGTTATCGATACCCGGGAGAGCGAAGCGATTCGCAAGCGCCGGATTGAAACTAACGCAGGTTCAATTATTGTGGTTCCTTTGCTGTACCACGACAAAGTTCTGGGCACAATGACCGCCCTCAATTCCCACACACAGCCGGATTTTACACAATCGGATGTTGATTTGATGATGGCCATTGCCAATCAAACTGCCACGGCCATAGAAAACACCCGCCTTTTACAGGAAACACAAGAGGCAAGTTGGCTGTCCGATACCTTGCGGGAGTTTGGCGCGGCCCTGGTAGAATCTCTTGATTTTTCGGAAGTGGTCGAGCGCATATTTAACTATCTGGGTAAGGTTGTGCCTTACGACAGCACCACCGTATTGCTTCTGGAAAATAAAAGACTCCGTATCCATGCCGCCCGGGGAGTCCCCGACAATCATCCTGTCTGGTCCCACACATTTGCCCCTACTGAAAATGAGCTAATTTACGAAACCTGCGTCAAAAAGCGGGCACTGGTCATTCCAGATGTACAAAAAGATCCGCACTGGAAAGTATTTTTTGAAGAATTTGAGCCGATCAGGAGCTGGATTTCGGTGCCACTCATTGCCAATGATGAAGTACTAGGCGTGCTTACCCTGAATCACTGCCAACCCAATTTTTACACCCCTGAACATCTGGCTATTGTCAGCACCTTTGCGCTTCAGGCTGCCATTGCGTTGGCCAACGCCCGCCTGTTTGAAGCGACGAACCAACGCGTGGCCGAACTGGAGGCCGTGCGGCAGGCTACGCTCAGTCTCACCTCCAGCCTGGAGCTTGAGCCGGTATTGGAAACCATTCTAAAAATCACCTTCCAGATTACAACCCAAACCCAAAACGCTCATATTTTTCTGTATCAGGATAACCAGATTCAATTTGGCGCAGCAATATTGGATGATGCCATAATCAACCATCCCTTTGCTCAACCTCGCCCCGGTGGATTGGTTCATACTGTTGTAAAACAAGCAGAACGGATTGTTGTGCCCAATATGCAAGACCATCCCCTTTACGCCGCTGCCCCACCGGATTGGACAGGAGCCATACTCGGTATGCCCCTAAAAATAGCAGACCGGGTAGTAGGAGTTATGACAATCTCACGCCAGCAACCTCGCGCCTGGTCAAACGAAGAACTTAGGGCGCTGGAATTACTGGGCGATCAGGCAGCAATAGCTATTGAAAACGCGCGACTCTACAATCAGGTGCAGCAGCATGCCGCAGAAATGGAAGCCAATGTAACAAAACGCACCTTCGAGCTTCAAACCCTGTACGAACTCAGCCACGCTCTGGGTCAGGCCAATCAATTTGATGACGTCATTCATCTTATCTTGAGGCATTTAAACCAGGCTATCCCCCATAATATTGGGGCATGCCTGCTGGTAACCGAAACGTTCAGCAACATCACCATTCGCAGTCGTCGGGCCATTGATCACAAGGTTGAAATACAAATTCAACGTATTTTGCTGCAAGCTTTTGCCGATTTGCGCGGCAGCCCCCTAAATGCAAAATCCATTAACCTGCAACGATTGCAACCCAACACAGACCTGTTAAAGCAGCTATCAATAACTACACTGGGTGCTACCCAAAAGACGCCCATTGTAATTGGCGGAAATCTGGTGGGTATCCTGCTCATTGCCAACCAATCGAAAACAGCCTTTTCTCAGGAACAAATCCGCTTGCTGCGCACAATGGCTGATCAAGCCGCAGAAACAATTGGCCGGTTGCAACTACTGCTAACTGCCGAACATCAGCGGCTGGAAAGTTTAATTGCCCACCTGCCCAACGGAGTCATCTTGCTGGATATGGACCAGCGGATTGTGCTGATAAATCAGACAGCCAAAAACCTGGTATCAACCCTGATTCAATCTCAGGTTGGAGACCAACTGACCCACATTGGCCAGCATTCCATCGATACTATTCTGGCATCTGCCGCAACCCAAACTGCCGTTTCAGAAGAAATTAAAGACCAACTGCTTAACAGAATTCTGGAAATTGACGCCAATCCGGTCAGTGCCGGCCCAGAATCAGGGGGGTGGACGCTTGTAATCAGAGATGTTACCCGGGAGCGGATGATCCAAAAACAGGTGCAGCAACAGGAGCGAATGGCTGCGGTGGGTCAATTGGCAGCCGGTATTGCCCATGATTTTAACAACATTCTGACCAGCATTATTGGTTTTGCCGAACTGTTATCTTTCGATTCCAGTTTATCATCTCAAGCCCAAAATGATATTGAACGCATAACAAAGCAAGGCCACAGGGCTGCTCACCTGGTACGGCAAATTCTGGATTTTAGCCGCCAAACCATCACCGAAAAATATTTGCTGGATTTGATTCCGTTTATTAAAGAAACTGTAAAACTGCTTGAACGAACCTTGCCCGAGGATATCCACATTATCACAGAAACAGAACCCGGCGAATTGACAATCACGGCAAATTTAACACAAATGCAGCAAGTAGTAACCAATTTGGCAGTCAATAGCCGCGACGCTATGCCCAACGGCGGCACCCTTAAATTTCACCTTTCCCGGTTTGTTCTTCCCTCCGGCACATCGCCCCCCATTCCAGATATGCACCCCGGCAATTGGATTGCGCTCAAGGTGTCGGACACGGGCACCGGAATTTTACCGGAGATAATGGAACAAATCTTTGAACCCTTTTTTACCACCAAGGAAGTGGGAAAGGGGACCGGCCTGGGATTGGCCCAGGTATACGGTATTATGAAACAGCACGAAGCCTTTATTGGTGTAGAAAGTAATGTTGACAAGGGAACTACATTTTCTATGTATTTTCCACCCTTCTCCCCATCATCCAGAATCAAACGAAAGACCGGGCCGCTGAAAATTCCTCACGGGCAGCAAGAACTAATTCTTTTGGTAGAAGATGATGCAACGGTACTGGAGATTGGCACAATCATGTTAAAACATCTAAACTACCGGGTTGTAACTGCCGTTAACGGATTTGAAGCCCTGAAAATGTATCGTCAATTTCAGCACGAAATCGCGCTGGTCTTAACCGATATAACTATGCCAAAAATGGGGGGGGCAGAACTCACGTCGGCTTTGCAAGAACAAGACCCCAACATAAAAGTGGTTGCCCTGACCGGCTATCCGGTGGAAGACATAGCCAAAGAGCTGCTAACGCAGGGGATTATTGACTGGTTGCAAAAACCTTTGAGCCTAAAAAAACTGGCCCAAATTCTGCACAAAACCATTTAGGACGTTCGTCTTTGTTTCGGCCACCGCCGGAATTCAGAATTTATTCTGGTGTTTGGAATAGTCGAAATAAATTTTAGACTCCGACAGAAGTACCCGCCAAAGTGAACTTGACTTAGAACTGAAGATAAAAAACGCAGGAAAACTCCGTGTTCTCTGTGTCTCAGTGGTTTACACCTTTTGGTTCCGGTTTATGCGGGTTGGGTTAGCTAAATTGGAAACGGAACGGCTGATGAACTATAAGAACCGAATTGAAATTGTGGAAGGTGACATCACTGAACAGCAGGTGGATGCAATTGTAAATGCGGCAAACAACAGCTTGTTGGGCGGCGGTGGAGTAGACGGCGCCATTCATCGGGCAGCGGGGCTGGAATTGCTGGATGAATGCCGCACCCTCAACGGATGTGATACGGGGCAGGCAAAAATCACGGGCGGATACAACCTGTCCGCCCGGTGGGTTATCCACACAGTTGGGCCAATTTGGCGGGGGGGCGCCCAAAACGAGGATGAACTCCTGGCCCGATGCTATCGAAACAGTCTGAAACTGGCTGCAGAGTACGGGGTAAAAACCATTGCTTTTCCGTCAATTAGCACCGGGGTGTACGGCTTTCCAATGGCTCGCGCCGTTCAAATCGCTATTACCGAAATCAATCAATTTTTAACCAAGGATACGAGCATAGAAAAAGTAACCCTGGTCTGTTTTGGAAAGCGCGCCTGCAATATCCATAATGCAACTTTGAAAAAGGCATCGGGGAGATAGAACAGGATGGCCAGGGTAAAAGTTAGAGGCAGAAAAAACGGCCCGTCCCCTCGTTCCCACGCAGAGCGTGGGAACGAGGGGGTCGTGGGATTTAGAATTGTAACCAACTATCGCCGGCGTGATGCAGATTGCGAAGCGCCGGTGCGTACAGTTCTGCCCGTACGCCGGTCTACAGCCACAGCGTCATCCTGATAAGGGTTGCTGCGCAGGTATTGTCGATGCACGGTTCTGTCTTCCAGCACCGAAATATTAAGCCGCCCCTTTACCCCACCCCCGGTAGTATTGGCCGAGGCCTCAACCACGTACTCACCCGGCGGCACAACCCGCCCAAAATCATCGTACCCATCCCAGTGGAGCGTATGCTGCCCATTGCCTCGATGACGACGATGCAGCAAGGTGGAGACGGTATTTCCGCGCTTGTCTTTAATTTTCACCGTAGTCCGGGCCGCTTTTGACAAATCGATTGACAAACGCACAAAGCGACCTTCTTCGGGCAGGCCCGGCTGAAAACTACTGCTGTCTGCCGAAACCACCAGCGCCACCGGACGGGTAAGCCAGTAAGCCAAAATCAGCAGTACCGGCAAAGATATTAGTACCGGCACAAAATAGGTAGACAGGCTGGGTAAATTGCGGGTAACCCGGGCCAATTCTGATTCCGGGGCGGTGACATCAAACCGGATGCGCCGCTGAAGTTGGGTGGTGTTGCCGGCCTGGTCCTGGGCCACTACATCCAGCAAGTTTTCGCCGTTAACCAACTGCACGTTGGTTTGAAACTCGCCCAGCGAACTGACGGCCACACTTTGTCCACCCACCAAAACCAGCGCCCCCGGATCGGTCTTGCCCATGATTTGCACATCCGGCCGCTGGAATGTCTGGCCGCTTTCTACATTTAACGACAAAACCGGCGGCGTGCTTTTACGTTTAACAATAATTTCTTGCGAGGTGACATTGCCCACATCGTCCGTGGCGGCAATGCGCATCAGGTTTTCCCCCTCCTGCAAAATCACCTCTCGTTCAAAAGCGCCGGCTGCACCAACCAGCGCTTCCTGCCCATTGACCTTTAGCGAGGTGCCCGCCGGCACCACCCCCGACACCAAAATAAGATTTTCGTTGGTCCACTCGCCATTAACCGGAGAGACAACGGTCACTTCCGGCGGTTTGGTAACCAACAGCACTTCCCGGGAAACCAGCGCCGTGTTACCCGCCGGGTCAGTGGCGGAAATATTAATCAGATTGGAGCCTTCCAACAGTTGTTGCTTGATGTTAAAACGACCATCCGCGTCAACCGGAATGAGGGAGGCGTGGCCTTCCATTTGTACCACCGCCTCCGGGTCGGTCAACCCCTCAATGGTCAGGTTTGCTTCGCGAACGCGGCTGGCGTCATCCAGGTTGGCCAGCCGCAGCGTGGGCGGCAAATTATCCACCAAAACAGTGGCGCTTTGGGTGCCGGAGCGAACCGTGCCCCTGGCCGTTACCCGCAATTCGTATTGGCCGTCGCTCACCGGCTGCCCAACACGGTCCTGACCATCCCACACAGAAACGTGCTGCCCGCGCGTTTGAAATTCGTTGCTCTTAAGATTACGCACCAAATTTCCATTTGCATCAAATACGCTCAGAGTAACTTCTGCATCTTCATTGAGGGTGTAACTGAGGTTGGTGCTATCCTGGGCCAAATCGCCGTTGGGAGAAATAATGGTGGGTGAAGTACCCGCCGTAACATGAGGAGTTCTTAGCCAATCGCCAATAAACGTAACCCCCAGCAACACGGCAACCGTGCCCACTGTAATTGCAGTGGCCAACGGGCCAAAACTTAGCCCTTTACTGGTCGCCCGGCGGCGGATTTTTCGCTTTTCCGTATCCAGTTGCTGGAATCTAGTAGACATGATTTTAATGCCCTTAGTCTATTTCAAGCATAATCAGCCCTGAGTCACTCTTGGGCGGTTCCCACTCTGGTAGTTCGCTCTGATTTGGAACCCGCACGGGGCGGCGAGGTTTATCAAGATTGTCATCAAAATTCTGCTTTCCGGCGTTCTTCTTTTGCGTACTTTCCATTACCGCAGAAGCGCGTTTAAAAAAACCAAACGCTCCTCCGCCGGCCGCTGCAGATTGCGCCGGTTGACGGCGAACTTTGCGGTAGCGTCGTTTGGGAGCAACCGGCAAATCCAGCGACTCTCGCAAACTGTACACAACCGTCCCGACAACAATAACCACCATCAACGAAAACAGGGGCGCTACGGGGTCATAAACGGGCTGAGACACGGAGTCGCTTAACCAGTAGGGCAATCCCACGTGCGTGACCAGCATAATTAATGCGCCGCCGGCGGTAACCACCATCACCGACCACGGTGCCCGGTATTTTACCCACTTGCTGGTGGACAAGCTTCCCACAAAACCACCGGCCGCGGCCCAGCCAAACACTTGCAACAAATTATACAAAATAAGGGTCGATGTGTTGGCAAATGGTTCAACCAGCAGCAACAGGGTGTCCAGCGAGTTTGCATCCTGAAATCGCTCCGCGATAGCCTGAATTTCAGGCGTTTGGCCGGCCAGAATAAGCCAATCAGTATTCATGCCGGCCATGCCGGCCATGACCTTGCCCCAAATAGCCGCCATGGCCCCAATCCACACCCCGGCTATGCCGCCCCACCACAAGCCCCCCAGAATGGGAGCCAGCCAATGAAGGTGGTATTCTGCCAGCAACGGCGTGGCCAGCACCAGCGCTGTAGCGCCCAGAAAATGGGTAAAGATGCGATGCCCCAGCGCGCTGACGGCAATAAACAGCACCGCCAGATACAGATTAATGGTGTAGATGGGATAGGTCATGGCCGCCACCGCTACAACATAGGCCACAATGGGCCATCGGATGCCCATGGCAAAGATAAACACCCCAAGCACCACAATCCAGTTGGTGGGGTACGCCGCCATACTTTTCAGCGCCAGTGAAATCAAGATAGCAAAACCGGCAGCCGTCGCCATACTTTCCAGCAAGGCTTGATAACGCCGATATAAACTGTGCGGGCCCCTGATTACGTTTGAAACCATTTTTCTCAATTAACAGTGAGTAATGAGTAATGAATAAATTTATTCATTACTCATTACTTCAGCCTAATTCCATGTGGCGCAGCCCGTTGTTTTGATGTGGCAGAAGGGGCTGGGGTTGAGGTGGGTCTGATGCAGGCCGGGCATGTTGGCGGGCCCATTGGCGCAGCGCCGTAATTTTGCTTTCCATGGTTTGAGACAGCGGAATGGTGTTTTGCAAATTGCGGAACAAATCTTCGCTGGCCAAATCCCGTTCATGTTCAAAGGCGTCGTACAGGCCATCAATAATGACTTGCTCAATTTCAGCCCCGCTGTACCCCTCGCTGGCCATGGCCAGCTTGTTCAAATCAAATTCCAACGGATCGCGCCCCCGCCGGGCCAAATGAATGGCAAAAATCTCGCGACGCTCCTGCGGTTGCGGCAGGTCAACAAAAAATATTTCGTCAAACCGCCCTTTGCGTAAGACCTCCGGCGGCAGCGCCGAAATATCGTTGGCGGTACCAATGACAAATACGGGCGATGTTTTTTCCTGCATCCAGGTCAGAAAACTGCCAAACACCCGCGCCGAGGTGCCGGCATCGGAACTGCCGGAACCGGTGGCCCCGGCCAATCCCTTTTCAATTTCATCCAGCCACAGCACACACGGGGAAACGCTTTCTGCCAGGCGCAGCGCCGTGCGAATATTCTGCTCAGACGAACCGACAAGCTCGCTGAACACCCGTCCCAAATCCAGACGGAGCAGCGGCAACTGCCACTGACTGGCCACGGCCTTGGCCAGCAAGCTTTTGCCGGCCCCCTGCACGCCCAACAGCAGTAACCCCTTCGGTTCGGGCAAGCCAAAGCGGCGCGCCTTTTCAGAAAAAGCCATTCCCCGCTTGCGGAGCCACTGTTTCACCAATCCCAGGCCGCCAACATTAGAAAAACCATCGACGGTTTCGTAATATTCCAAAATCTGCGAGCGGCTGATCAACTGTTCTTTTTCGGCAATGATGATGCCCAAATCCAGCTTGCGACCCATCACCAGACTTTTGGCAAACACGTTTTCTGCCTCAATACAGGTCAGGCCGCGGGCTGCGTTGAGGACACGTTCCCGCTCGTCCTCGCTCATTTTTAACTGAACGCCGGCAATTTCCCGCGCCGAACGCACCACCCTGTCCAGAGACAACTCCAGCTCATCGATGGTGGGCAGCGAATAATCCAGAACGGTGATGTCCTTTTCCAAATCGGGCGTAAACCGCAAAATTGGAGACAGGATAATCAGCGTTTTGCGGCTTTCCTTTAACTGGTTGGTAATATCCCGCAATCGTCTGATAATTACCGGATGATCAGGCCCACCCCGGTCGCTATCCAGAAACGGGTGAAAATCCTTTAAAAGAAAAACCGCCGCTTCTTGCGATTGGGCCACAAAATCAAGGGCGATCAGCGGGTCGCGGGTGGCCGGGTCGATGGCGTGGGTTTGCACCACATCCAGCGGCATAATACCGTTGGTCAGCGTCCACTCGTACAATTTTTTGCGCCGCTCAATGGCAACCTGCCGCAGCATATCCTCAATGCGACGCTCTTCCCAGGAAACAATGTAAATAATGGGATACTTGGCGCGGGTAAGCGTGTTGAGTTCATCGACACGTTGCAAGGCGAGCATTGGCACCATCCAAATAACATACAGGCCGGGGGATTATTGCCCTTTCGGCCTCAAAACAAAGCCCCTTGTAAACCAGGGAACATTACATAATGACATTACATAACTACTTGACTATAACATAACTGGGTTTTGTTGTCAACGAAATGAAAAAGTTATGTAAAGAGGGTAAAAGGTCAATAAAAAAAGCCCCGCATGGCGGGGCTTGGGGCTATTGGGGATAGCTGGCAAAGACCTCGGTCTTGCCCGATTTATCAAACGCAATCACATTGAAGGGTTGGGGTTTTGCTCCTTCCACATCCATACCGGGTGAACCGGCCGGCATGCCCGACACAGCCAGCCCAACAATATCGGGGCGCTCCGCTGCTAACCGTTCAACTGCTGCCGCCGGCACGTGGCCTTCAATCACGTAGCCATTTACAATGGCCGTATGGCAAGACCGGAGTTCTGCGGGAACATGATACTCGGCCTTAACCTCTGTCAAATCACCAACATCTTTAACCTTGACAGTGTACCCGTTCTGTTCCATATGCTTAATCCAGTTGCCACAGCACTCTCACAAAGGTGACCGGAAGACGGTAATATCAAGCGTGCTTTTTGTCTTTGCCGGCGAAGGTGGCGCGGGACTGCTGCCGCACCCCGCCAACAACAAGATCAAGATTATCCCAAGCGGTAACACACGTTTTAACATATTCTCTCCTTTTTTGTTTTTGGGTAGTCTGCCTGTTGTGTGTTGGTAGCATAATTACGTTATTTTTAAGGCTCTCTGGTAGTTTGCAGGATCGCTCTATAAAAAGCGTATTATCTGCCACGAATTACACTAATTTCGCAATACCGCAAAAGTCATCAGGTAAATTAAAGTGGCCGGCACTTTTAGGGCCACTGAAAGTCGGCCTGTATCTATATTTTAAGGGCCGGTCACTTGTAACCTGCCGAATTTTGCAGAACTGCCTAATTTTACTAATTTTTTATTTTTTTGTGTTAATTCTGTAAGGGTCAAGATCATGTTGAACAAATCAGGATTTTGAAATTTTCACGCAAAACCGCCAGAAACGCCAAGAAAAGCATTAAAATCTTTGCGTGAGGTAAAAGTGTTCAACATCTTATTGACCCCTACATTTTTCGTGTTAATTCGTGCAATTCGTGGCAAATTCTTTACTTTGATCCTGCGAA
>CAYWSS010000079.1:0-12803 GCA_964460505.1 uncultured Caldilineaceae bacterium
AAATCAACATCAGTTTTTACCCTACTCCGTTCTCGGTTTTAGTTACCTCACTTATGTATAACGATAAGCTCCTGAGGGGGGAATTAGAGGGGGGTGAGCAGTTACTAAAATTTCAGTAATATGGCTTTTCTGGTGCGGCAGATACCACATCTGTTGTAGTTTGCCAGTTGCCGGGCTTGTGGTATTCTTTAAGCCATGAGCAAACGTTACCCCATTCCCGCCGGGAAATCAAGCATTGAACTACAAATAAAAAACTCTCGTTTTTTTGGGCGGGCAGCCTGCACGCCCACTGTTGTCGCCGCCAAAGCATTTATTGAACAGGTTAAAACTGAGCACCCCAACTGTTCCCACGCAGTTTATGCCTTTGCCGTGGGACACGGGGCTTCGGTAACGCATGGCATGAGCGATGCCGGGGAGCCAAGCGGCACCGCCGGACGGCCGGCACTGGCTGTGGTAAAAGGCAGTAATCTGGGCGATGTAACCGTGGTCATTGTTCGCTATTTTGGCGGTACAAAACTGGGAACCGGCGGTTTGGTAAAAGCCTACACCGAAACCACGCAGATTGCCCTGGCCGAACTGCCCATTACCGAAAAAGTGGAACGAACCACGGTGCTGGTGGGCACCCCCTACCCCTACTACGAACAAATCAAACGGCTGGTAAAAACAAATGGCGGCCAAATTGAAGAAGAAGAGTTTACAGCCGAGGTTACATTGACCCTGAATATTATTGTTGATGATTTGCCGGCTTTTGAATCCGCCCTGTCCGAATTGACCAACGGCCAGGTGCCGGTTATTCAAATTTAGTTGAAACCAATACAGATACAATCAGGGTCGCTGAATTATAGATTAATAACCCAGGTTGCGCCCTTACCGGATACGGTAAAAGCAGGAAGTATGGAGTATGGGATTTTGCCCTGCTCCATACTTTCTCATTTTATGGATAGGTAGCAACTTGAGTTATTAATAATCCAGACACCAATCCTGCGCTCTTAACGGAATAGAAGGGGGAAATATGAACAGCCACCTGAAATTCAGGTTGCCCGATGAATACAACAAACATCAGTTTATAGATAATTTATCCACTCTTCATGCTATCAGCCAGGAATCAACAGAGGCTGACAGTTTTTTTATATACGACACGTTCGATTGGCGGTTGTTCAACAAAGCTCAGATTCTCATTAAATCAGAGGATAATCTGCTATTAAAGAGTCTGTCCCATGGCAAAGTTTTGCAGCGTACAACGGTAAAAGCAACCCCAACTTTTATTTGGGACTTTCCCGATTGCCCGCTAAAAGAGGAATTAAAGCCAACCATCAAAATGAGAGCTTTGATGGAGCTTGCCAAGGTACATTCGCAATTGACCGGTTACCGGGTGTTAAACCAGGACAAAAAAACGGTAGCCCGGTTGGTGGTTGAAGAAATAAAAAGCTCCCGCGCAAATAATGCTCCGATCTCGACTGCATTTTTGTGGCTAAAGCCGGTCCGGGGCTATACCAGCCGTTTTGAACAATTGAAAAATCAACTGGCAGCAATGGGGTTATCCCCGGCCAAAGAAGACGAAGTGTACTTTAAGGCTCTGGAAGCTGCGGGAAAAAAGCCGGGGGATTATTCTGCCAAAATATCGCTGCAACTAGCGCCTGAAATGCAGGCAGATGAGGCCACCAAAGAAATTTTGCGCTTTCTGCTAAAGGTGATGCGGCACAACGAAGAGTACATCAAAAAGGACATCGACACGGAATTTCTGCACGATTTCCGGGTGGCGGTTCGCCGGACACGGTCCGTGCTGAGCCAGGTGAAGTTCATTTTTTCGCCGGAAACTACTGACCGGTTTAAAGCAGACTTTAGATATGTGGGCCAGTTATCCAACAATCTACGCGATCTGGATGTCTACCTGCTCAACGAAGACACTTACAGAAAGATGATCCCCGCCGTTTTGCGTGACGATATTAATCCACTGTTTGATTATTTACAAAAAAAGCGGGTCACTGCCCTGAAAAATGTCATCAGAGGGCTGAATTCAAAACGGTACGCCCAAATTCTGCACGATTGGGAGCTGTTTCTGGATAAGCCGCCAGGCGACTTCACGGGCGCAGCCAACGCCACCATCCCGGTGATAGACCTGGCAAAACAAAGAATCTACAAACGTTACAAAGTTATTGTCAGAGACGGCAATCGCATCCTGAAAAATACTGAGGATGAGCTGCTGCACGATTTGAGAATTGAGTGCAAAAAACTGCGGTATTTGATGGAATTCTTTATGAGCCTGTTTACCGGCAAGGAAATCAGCCTGTTAATCAGGCAGTTAAAAATTTTGCAGGACAATCTGGGCGATTTCAACGACTTGTGCGTGCAGGAAGATTATTTGCAAGACATTGCGCAAGAGTTACCGGTGTCCGGCCCGCAATCAAGAAAAGCGCTGCTGGCCATTGGCAGCCTGGTCAGTACGGTGGACAAACAACGACACATCGTAAAGAACGACTTTGCCCAAACATTTACTAATTTCACATCTCCCAAAAATAAACAACTGTTCAAAGAACTGTTTACTTCAAAGAAAAAAGAGACAGATCAATGAAAACACTGGCGCTGTACAGCAATAAAGGTGGGGTAGGAAAAACCGCCGCAGCGGTCAATTTGTCCTATCTGGCCGCCCAAAGCGGAGCAAATACCCTTATTTGCGACCTCGATCCACAAAGTTCCACAACCTACTATTTTCGGGTAAAACCAAAAGTAAAAAAAGGGGCCCGAGGCTTTGTAAAGAGCGGAAAAGCCATTGACCGAAGCATCAAAGGCACCGATTATGAAAATCTGGACCTGCTGCCCGCAGATTTCACCCATCGTAATATGGATATTGAGTTTGACCGGGTTAAAAATTCCAGACACCGGCTGGAAAAAGTATTGGCCCCGCTAAAGGATGAGTACGATTTGATAATTATTGATTGCCCGCCAACCATCAATATTCTGGCTGAAAACATCTTTAATGCCGTTGATTATCTGCTTGTGCCGCTTATTCCTACCACGTTATCGGTCAGGACTCACCTCCAACTTCTCTCTTTTTTTAAAAAGAATAAATATAACGGGAACAAAATCTTTACCTTTTTCTCAATGGTTGACCGGCGCAAAAAAATGCACCGGGAGCTGGTTGAAGCCGTATCCAGTGAACTGAAACGGGTATTGGACACGCCCATTCCCTACCTGTCGCTGATAGAGCAGATGGGGATAAAGAGAGAGCCGGTTCCCGCCTTTTCTCCAAGGTCAAGGGCGACACAGGCCTATCAGGATCTGTGGGGCGAAGTCAACGAGCAGATGCTCAACAAGAAGTGTCAGTAGATCCAAATTTTGTGGTACGCCCATAGATTACCCCCCTCAATCCCCCCCGGATCGGGGGGAAGTTAAGTTCTCCCCTCTCAGGAGGGGGGAGCTAGAGGGGGGTGACAATATCTGTTAATTACCAACTCCAGAATAAGCGCCGCCGGGTTTACATTCACCGGCGGCGTGTTGGTTTTTGGCGCAAAACTACGACGCCCCACCGTTTCCGGTCCCGATTTGTGCCGGGAATAATTGTTTGGGGTACAATGTAACGCAGCAAAGCCGCCACCAAAAAATTAAAGGGACGCAGGTCACAAGTCACAGGGTCGCCCTTGCGTTATTTGCATTCCGGGGTGGGTTTCGGGCGCTATTAATCGGCGGGCGGACTTTCAAACAGTTTCTTCACGTCGGGTTTGGTGACTTTGCCCATGGCGTTACGGGGTAAAGCATCCAGCGAAAGAATTTGGGTGGGAACTTTATAGGGCGCGAGTTGCGCTTTGGCCCATTGCCGCAAATCCTCCAGCGCCAATTTACACTCAGGCTCCATAATCAACCCGGCGCAAATTCGCTCGCCCCAATCAACATCTTCCACGCCAACCACCGCACACTCCCGAATGTCGGGATGGGTGCGCAACACTTCTTCGATTTCCAGGGCAGAAACCTTGTAACCGCCCGTTTTGATAATGTCCACAGAGTTTCGGCCCAAAATGCGGTAAACGCCATCTTCTCGCTTCAGGGCCGTGTCGCCGGTGCGAAACCAATCATCTTGAAAAGCACCGGCCGTGGCTTCGGGACGTTGCCAGTATTCCCCAAAAACGCCCGCCCCTTTTACCTGAATTTCGCCGGCTGTATCCACAGCCTCAACAGCTCCGCCGTTTTCATCAACCAACCGCAGCGCCACCCCCGGCAGCGGCTTACCCACGTGCCCCGGTACCCGTTCCCCAATCAGTGGATTGGAAAGCGCCATGCCAATCTCGGTCATACCGTACCGTTCCAGCAAGGTGTGCCCGCTGATACTCCGCCACTTTTCCAGCACGCTCACAGGCAGCGCCGCAGAGCCCGATACCATCAACCGCATTCCGGCACACGCTTGAGACATCGTTTGCTGCTGGTCGGGCAATGCGGCATCCCAGGCTGCAATCAAACGGGCGTAGATAGTAGGCACAGCCATAAACAGGGTCAAATTGCTGTTAACAAACCGGTCCCACACTTGTTCGGCGCTAAACCTGGGTAATATTTCGCAGGTAGCGCCGGCCCACAAGGCGCATGTTAAGACGTTGACAATGCCATGCACATGATGCAGCGGCAGCACAAGCAAAATATGGTCGTCAGCCGTCCAGCCCCAGGCAGAAATCATGCCGGCAACCTGGGCCTGAATGTTTTGATGCGTGGTCACCACCCCTTTGGGTTTGCCGGTGGTGCCGCTGGTGTAAATGATCATGGCCCGCCTGTCCGGGCCAAGTTGTGGCAGGCCGGCATTGGCGGCATTAAACAGATCTGTAGTGAGTAGAAAATCAACGCCGCACGATTTAGCTACGGGCCGCAATTTCTGCGCAAATGTGGGATGGGCAATAACGATAGCAGCATCAGAGTCGGTCACCACGTATTCCAACTCTGGTTGAGGATGAGATATGGCCAGGGGTACGGTAATTCCACCGGCCCGCCACACGCCCCATTGAACAGCCACGTAATCAAATCCGGGGGGGATCAAAAATGCTACGCGAGTCTCGCTCAAATCCGGGGTGCCGTCAAGCAAACGGGCGGCGACCTGCTCAGAGGATTGCAACAACTGCTGGTAGGTGCGCGTGCCTTCAGAATCGATAATGGCGGTATTTTGCTGGTGCGTTTGGGCGCGGGAAAAAAGTTCAATCTGCATAGTGTGATCTCCTCGTAGATCCAGGCGTTAGAAACCGTGCGCAGATTATAACCGTTAGTTTGTTAGGGTGGAAATTTGGCAATGCAGCAGTAGTTACGCGCGCAAAGCGTTCCGGACTCCTGATAATATATCCCTGCGCGCAACAAAACGGTACAAATCCCCTCAAACTGGCACGATTATTGGGAATTTGGTACAATTTGCAAAATCAACGGGCGCGTCCCAGGTTTCAGGAAACAGGGGGGGATCCGGGGGGGCACCCCTCGCGGCCTCCCTGCCGAAGGTATCCCAAATTTTGGGACGCATCTGAATCAACTTTGCAAGGAGCAAAGGGCATGAGCGACGACAAAATAATTGTTCGCATTAAGCGCCGGGACCGCACCATGGTGTTTCCCGTAAACGAAAGAGATAAATTGCGAGAATTACTGAAAGATCGAATCTGGTGGGATCGACGAAGCAATCGCTGGGCCGGGCGTGGAAACGTAGAGGAACTTAAAGAAATTCTGGAAACCGCCGGATATCAGGTAAAGCTTACCTGATTAAATTTTCCGGCATTGTACGTCTCAAAAAATCTGTAACAAAAAAGCCGGAGCGAATATAACGCTCCGGCTTTTGTTTCTGCGTTACAAATTTTATTCTTCTTCTTCTTTGGCTTCGGTAATAACTTCCGGTTCCGCGCCACCTACCGGCAATTCTTCGTCAAGGGCTTCCAGATCTTCAACCTTGCGTGGCGGTTCAATTTTTACAACCATCGAATCAGGATCGGACATAACCGTAATGGTATCGGGCACCTGCAACTCGCTAACTGAAATGAATTCGTTGAACTCCATCAGGTTAGAAATATCAACAGGAATGGATGAAATCAGGTCTGAAGGCAAACATTCAATTTCAATTTCATCCATATTCTGAGTCAACACACCGCCCTGGTCTTGCACGCCGGGGGCAGTGCCTTCTATGACTAACGGCACACGAGCCGTTACTTTTTCGTCCATTCTGACCATAAAGAAGTCAACATGCAAATAGTCACGTCTAATGACATCACGCTGAATATCTCTGGCCAGGGTCATCACCGGTTTCTTACTTCCAATTTTTAAGGAAATCAACTGGTGTGTACCGGCTTCAGACAGAATTTTACCCAGGTCTCTTGAATTAATTTGAACCTGCTGCGTTTCTCTGTTTTTACCATAAACTACCGCCGGGATTATCCCTTGTTGGCGTAATTCTTTTACGCGCCCTCGGGTTAATTCACGGGGTTCCGCTTTAAGTTCTAATGCATCCATAATGTTAACAACTCCTTAATTACTGTTTTTCGCACAGATAATATTCAATTTACCTGTAATCATCTAACCAAAATTTACAATTATAAAATAAAAATCGCCCGGCCAGGCGATTATTTTGATCGTACCTCAAAATAACTCAATAATTTTAGCGATAAATGCCTCTTTCGTCAAATTTAGGGGCAACCTTATAACATAGCGCGACCAGGCCGCAAATGAACAATGAGTAATTCTCGCTGCAAAGGTATCCCTCCAAAAGTAAGGGTAAAGTTGGTTGAGCTTGTCAAAACCAACGGCCTTCGACAAGCTCAGGCCTCGTTCCCCCTGCTTTTTGGAGAGGATACCTGCAAAGCGTAACGCAAATGTGGCAAGGGAATACTATAATTATGCCTCGCCCTCAATGTCAAAAATTTGGCCGTTTCTTTTTGACAAATTTTGCGCTCCACGTTAAATTTGGTCAACTCTTTTTTGGGTTTTTCTACAAGTTAAGGCATTACAGGCGAGGAAATATGAAACAAAACCAGACTGAAAACACGCTCATTTCCGTAGAAATCGCGCTGGAAAAAATTCTGGGCAAAGTCACTCCTGTCGAGACGGAATTGTGTCCGCTGACGCAGAGTTTTGGGCGGGTTTTGGCTGAGCCGATTGTGTCAGAAATTAATGTGCCGCCGTTTGCCAATTCTGCAATGGACGGCTATGCCATCATCGCTGCCAAAAGCCGGGACGCTTCGGATGAAGCGCCGGCCCGGTTTCGGGTGGTGGACAATATTCCGGCGGGAGTAACCCCGCAAAAAAATATCAGCGGCAATACGGCTGCCAGAATTATGACCGGGGCCCCCATGCCCACCGGGGCCAATGCCGTGGTGCGTTTTGAAGAAACCAGCGAACACATTCCCCCGGCGGACGGCGTTTTGCCGGAGGACGAAATATTGGTCTACAAAGCTGTATCCTCCGGCGACAATATGCGGTTGGCAGGCGAAGACATCAAGAACGGCCAGGTAGTTTTGGAAACCGGCCACCGGTTGCGTCCCCAGGATGTGGGGGTGTTGGCCGCTATTGGACAGGCCCAGGTGCCGGTTTACAGAAAACCCCGCGTGGCTATTTTGGCCACCGGCGACGAACTTGTTCCCATTGACCAGCCAATTGCGCCGGGAAAAATCCGCAATTCTAACGAGTACGTCCAGGCTGCCATGGTCAAAAAATATGGCGGTGAGCCGGTAACGCTGGGCATTGCCCGCGACACCGTAGAAGACCTCACCGAAAAAATCCGGCAGGGATTGGCCCAAAATGTAGACCTGTTCCTCACCTCGGCGGGGGTCTCAGTGGGTGATTTTGATATGGTCAAAACAGTATTGGCCGATGAGGGCGAAATGCAATTTTGGCAGGTGCGCATCAAACCCGGCAAGCCGCTGGCTTTTGGCACCCTGAAAAATAAAAGCAACAATCGCCGGGTGCCGCTGATAGGGCTGCCCGGAAATCCGGTGGCATC
Source organism: uncultured Caldilineaceae bacterium (assembly GCA_964460505.1). GTDB lineage: Bacteria > Chloroflexota > Anaerolineae > 4572-78 > J111 > J095. The sequence continues at coordinate 7,946 of CAYWSS010000079.1, forward strand.
GATGGTTGCCTTTGAGGTGTTCGCTCGGCCGGCCATCCTCAAACTGGGCGGTTACGCCTCGTGGCAAAAAACCAGGGTAAGAGCTACGCTGGATGAACAGGTGACCAACAGTGGTCGACGCCACTACATGCGGGCCTATGCTTACCCCGCAGAAAACGAGGGATATCGGGTAACAACCCGCGATAGCGGGGTGCTGGTGCAAGGTTCCGGCATTCTCACTTCTATGGTGTGGGCCAACAGTTTGGTGGTTGTGCCGGAGAATATTACCCACCTGCCGGCCGGCTCATCAGTTGAAGTATGGATACTTGACTGACTGCCCTGAATTGACTAAACTTGCAACAATCACACCGACGGGTGCGTCCTGAAATTTGGGACAACATTACACCGGCGTGGTCAAAAGGAGATTTATGAGCAAGAAGAAAAAACGTACCAGAACACAACAACCGGCCAAACAAAAGGCCGTAATATCGCCCATGCTGATTGGGCTTGTTGTGGCCGGCGCTGTCTTGCTGGTGGTTGGGTTAGTCATTTTGGGCAACCAAAGCCAGGCTCCCGGCGGCCCGGTTGACATCAGCCAATTTCCCACTATGGGCGAGGCCAACGCCCCGGTCACACTCATTGAATATTCGGACTATGGCTGACCGCATTGTCGAGCCTTTGCGCTCGAGAAATTGAGTCTGCTGGAAGCAGACTACGTGGATACCGGTAAAATAAAGTATGTGGTTCACCCGTTTTATTTAGGCAACCCCGAAATGGGCTTTGCCGCAGAAGCAGCCTGGTGCGCTCAGGACCAGGGTAAATATTTTGAGTTTCAGCATGCCCTGTACGAAAATCAGGGGAATATTGCCTACAATCAAAATACAATGGCCGACATTGCTGCCAGCCTGGGGCTGGATACCGATGCCTTTGTCCAATGTATGTCTAATCGTACCCATCAGGACGATGTAGAAAACGCCCGGCAAGCTGCTATTAACAAAGGCGTCAACTCGACGCCAACATTTTTTATAAATAATCAGCGCATAGAAGGCAATCGATCCCTATCTGCATTTAAGCAAATCATTGACCAGGAACTGGCAATTGCCCAATGAATACTCTTGCATCACGCGTAAAATCAACCTCATTTGATTGGTTAACGTTGTTATTGGTTTTACTGACAGTGGCGGGGTTAGGGGTTTCGGCCTACCTTATGTGGGGGTACACCGTGCCCGGCGCCACACTGTCGTGCGGCGGTTCATCCGGCTGCGAAACCGTAAAAAACAGCATTTATGCCAACTTTCTTGGCATTCCCCTACCGGTTGTGGGGTTGGGTGTGTATTCTGCATTACTCATGCTGATTGCGGCCCAAAATCATCCTGCTGTGACTAAAAAGGGATGGGTGCCGTACATTGCGTTGGCCATTTTTGGCATTTCATTTACAGGTGTCTTATATTCTGCCTATCTAACTTATATCGAGTTGTACGTAATCTATGCCATCTGTCGATGGTGTATCGCTTCGGCCGTTATTATGGTCGTCATATTTTTCCTTTCAATCTTCAACTTGCAAAAGAGTAACCAACATTAATTTATTGTGAGGTGGAAATGGCTACAAGAATCATCTGCCGCGCCCCCGATTGCATTTTTTGGGAAGACAAGCTCTGTACCGCAGATAAGATAGTTTATGACCCGGAAGATGGATGTCTGACCTACGAAATTTTAGACGACATCATTGAGTTGGAGGGGGATGATGATTGGGATGAAGAGGAAGAGGATGAACTCCTCGACGACGATTCCGATGATGATGACGATTTGTCGGGAGAAGATGACGAATTGTACCTGGATAACGACAACGATAAGTGGCAATTTTAGATTTTGCCGGGAGTTAACGCAGCAAAGTTAATTCAACAATTTTTGTAAATAACCCACTCCATTGGGATACAGAATTAAACAGAGCCAGGGGAACTAAAACCCTGGCTTGTTTTATACCCTGTTATCGAAAAAAATCTTTTCTCAGGAGCCGGACAGTCCCAATTGGAACAACAACGAAGATGAAAATCTGACTACTGTTATCTGGCTACTGACTACTGTATTTTCGCAATATCGCAAAAGTCATCAGGTAAATTAAAGTGACCGACACTTTTAGGGCCACTGAAAGTAGACCTGTATCTATATTTTAAGGGCCGGCCACTTGTAACCTGCCGGGTTTTGCGGAACTGCGTATTTTCAGAGAGATATGTAATGTTGGTAGTCAGCCTCGTAGCGATAGCGGAGCGGCGTTAAGGCGGCACTCCACGGCGTTGCGTTCCTGACTACGAACATATTATACGAGGAGAAATTATGTCAATACAACACGTAGATATTTTGCTAACCAACGGCTGGCTTGTAACCATGGACGAGCAGATGAACGTTTACACCGGCGGAGCCATCGCCGTAAAAGACAACCTGATTGAGGCCGTTGGCCCCTCGGCCGAAATTGAAGCGGCCTACAGCGCGGATACCGTCATCAATTGTGAGCAGTGCATCATCACCCCCGGCCTGATTAACGCCCACACCCACGCCGCGATGACCCTGCTGCGCGGCCTGGCCGACGACCTGCGCCTTGATGTATGGCTGTACGGCTACATAATGCCGGTAGAACGCGAATTTGTGGACCGCAACTTTTGCTACACGGGCACGCTGCTGGCCTGCGCGGAGATGATTCGCTCCGGGATTACCACCTTTAACGATATGTACTACAACGAGGCCGAAGTGGCCCGGGCCACCGCAGAAGCCGGAATGAGAGCCATTCTGGGCCAGACCATTCTCAAATTCCCCTCGCCCGATGCCTCCAACTACGACGAAAGCCTGGATTATTGTCGCCGCTTTATCGAAAGCTGGCTGAACCATCCGCTGGTGATTCCGGCCGTGGCCCCGCATGCGCCCTACACAGCCACCCCCGATATGATCAAAAGCTGCGTGGCCCTGGCCGCGGAATTCGATGTCCCGCTGCATATTCACGTTGGCGAAACGGTGCTGGAGCAGGAGAACAGTCTGGCCCAGTACGATACCACCGTGGTAAACTGGCTCAACCAACTCGACCTGTTTGATGCCAAAGTGATTGCCGCCCACTGCGTCCATTTGGGCGAAAACGAGATGCGCACCCTGCAACATCACAACGCCGGCGTGGCCCACTGCCCCAGCAGCAATCTAAAGCTGGCCAGCGGCGTGGCCCCGGTGCAAAAAATGGTAAAGCTGGGCCTCCACGTGGGCATTGGCACCGATGGCCCGGCCTCAAATAATGATGTGGATATGTTTGAAGAAACGCGGCTGGCCTCATTTTTGCAAAAGGGAATTTTTAATGACCCCACCCTGCTCCCGGCCCGGGACACCTGGGCGCTGGCCACCATTGAGGGCGCGCGGGCGCTGCACATCGACCACCTGACCGGCTCCATTGAGCCGGGGAAACGGGCCGATATTACCGTTGTGTCGGCCAACAACACCCACCAACTGCCACGTTTTACGCACGACCCTCACGCTGTGTACGCCCAACTGGTCTATTCCACCAAAGCCACCGATGTGCGCGATGTCCTGGTTGACGGCAAAATTCTGATGCGCGACCGCACCCTGCTGACGCTCAACGAAGCCCAAATCATCGCTCAGGCCAACCGGGTAGCCAAACGCATCGATGCCTTTTTATCCGCCCGCGAAGGAAACATTCTCTCCAAATTATTGGCCATCAGCGCCGATTTCATCCCGCAGGAAACGTACGAGATTCAGGTAAAAGTGGGATTGCCGGCGTTGATTGACATCAACCGACAACTGACCGATGCCGGCCTCAGCCCGTTCCGCTCCTCCATCAGAAAACAGTACGACACCTATTTCTCATTTGACTCTGCGGACAAAGAAACGGGCCGGCTGCGCTTTAGAGAGGATGAGGTAAAACGCAGCGAAAGCGACGAATATCCGGAGGAAACTTTCTACCGTATGACTCTGATGGGGCCATCCGGCGAGAAGGAATTCGAGAACTCAATCCTGCTCAATCGCGCCCGCTACACCGCTTCATCCAACCAAAGCCTGCGCTTTTACCGGGAATATTTTAAACCCGTGGCCGAACACGAAGTAGTCAAGCTTCGACACCGCTGCCACGTGGTTTACAAAGACCGCGATTTTGCCATCAACCTGGACCAGATCAACGGTTCGGAGCCAAAGAAGGTCTATCTGGAAATCAAGAGCCGCACCTGGTCCGCCAAAGACGCCGTGCACAAAGCCGAACTCATTGGCGAGTTGCTCAACATTTTTGGCTTCACCGCCGAAAACCAGATCAAAGCCGAATACGTGGATTTGGAGTAGGGTGATACCGGCGGAGCAAACCAACAGGTTGCTTCCCTGAACAGGCTCCTACTCGTTCCCAATCTGAAAATTGGGAACGAAGTTGCCCGGCAAACTCTGTTTGCAGCCAAATCGAAACAGAGTTTCTCTTGCAAGTGCGTTCCCAAACAGGCTGCGAAGCGTGGGAACGAGACAAAATCTGCCGACAATTGAGCGAACGGAAAAGAAATGCACGTTACTCGAAAAGATATTCCCCCACCAACCACATTGGATTTTAGCAATTTTGTAAATCATCGCCCCCTGAGATTTCGTTTTCTCCGGGCTTTTTGGGGGACGGCGAGAATTGTAATCAGCATTGGCATTTTTCATTTGCCGGGAAAATTTCTTGGGGCAGAATGGAAAAACAGCAAACAGCCGGAAGTTTACAGACAAAACGCCCACAGATTAAAGCGCCTGATTCTTTCGCTAAAAGGCATCTTTATTAAAGCAGGTCAATTAATCAGCATTTTAAGTAATTTTGTAACTACTTAGGCACACACCTTTGTAGCCGCTATAGTAGCATCCTTTTGCCGTT
>CAYWSS010000080.1:0-12751 GCA_964460505.1 uncultured Caldilineaceae bacterium
TTTTGGCCTAAAGTGTAAACCTGTTATTTGGATACATTGAAGCGATGCCGAAAAAAGGTCAAAAAACTAAACCAGTGCCTTAGAAACAAAAAAACGCCAAAAGGGTAATCAACCCTTCCGGCGCTCTTTAGAGACATTATTTGTAATTTTTGGCATCGTTTCATTCAGCCAAAAATGGCGTAAAAGGTCGGTTTACACTTTTGGCTATCCAAAATTCTCATATTCTGCAAATTTTGCTCTTTCGTGGGGGCAATTCAGAGCAGAATTATCGGAATGATAGAATTTGAACTCTTTTTCCAGGGGTGTTTCACTTGAAGTGTAAACCGATTATGCGGCTACATTGAAACAAGGCCCCCTGGTGGGTTAAAAAGCGATTCTCGCGGGCCTCAAACAGTTCGGTCAGGGCAAATTGCAGCAAGGGCAGGGCGCCGGGCTGATAATTGATGTCTGACACAATCGAGGCGACCAACCCTTCCTCAAACTGAATCCCTACCTGCTGCGCCGGCCCGATGATGGCCTGCTCCAGCTCATCGGCAGATAGCGGCAGCACCGTTTCCATCCGGCTGCGCACCAGCTCGCCAAAGGTGGGGTATTGCAGGGGCCGGTCGTAAAAATCTGCCCGCAGGGTGATCACCCCCCGCACCCGGCTCCGGGGGGCGGTGACGGCTTCATACAGCAGTCCCAGAAAATGAGTACGGTCAGTTTCATTGTCAAGCAGCGTAAATATTTCCACAAACTGGTCGATCACCAGTATCTTCTCAATATTTCGGGGTAGGTAGTGGTGGAGTCCAAGCCTTTAGGCTTGTCAGGCATCAAACCTAAAGGTTTGGACTCCTATTCCCCCCTTTTTTGAGAAGATACGATCACCACGACCAGCTCGCTGTCATCATCCGGCAAAATGATTTGGGCGGCTCGCACCAGGCCCCGTTCATCCCGGGCCAGTTGTTCGCGCAGATTTTCGGGCCGGTTGGCGGCAACCTGAATCAAAGCCACTTCCAGTTCGTCCAGGGGATGCGGCCCCGGGATGAGGTCGGTAATGTACCAACGCTCGGAGCCGGGCAGTTCGCCGCGCCACAGCGCCGGGATTAAACCGGCCCTGACCAAACTGGACTTGCCGCTGCCGCTGGGCCCGATTACGGCTAAAAAGCGGGCGAATTCGCCCTCCTGTTCAAGTCTCGACAGGAGTTTCCGGGTCAATTTCTCGCGCCCAAAGAAATCACGCTCATCGGCTATCTGGAATGCCTGGAGACCCTTGTACGGATTTTCCGGCTCCGGCAGGGCGCTGATTTGTGAGACGGCAGAGGCATCCGTAACGCGCCCATCAACAATGAGATCAAGCTCTCTGGCCCGCACAATGGCCTGCACCCGGCTGCGTACATTCAGTTTGCGGTAGATTTGGGTGACGTACCATTTGACCGTGGTTAATTCGATGGTCAGCCTGGCGGCAATTTCCCGGTTAGATTCGCCTTTCATAATAAGCTTGAGCACTTCTTGCTCACGAGGAGTCAGCAGTTCGACCAGCTTTTCGGCAGTCTGGCTGACGCTCAAGCCGGCCGCATCCCGGAAGGCGGCGGCCATAACCAGCACATCTTCGTAGCGTTGGCCGGGGCTTTTGGCCGTTGCTTTTTGCACAACCTCATTAATGGCGTCGGAGATGTTTTGATCCAGGGAGGTGATTTCGGGCACAGGTTCATTTAGCTGCTTGAACATGCGCTCCACCGGCGTTGAATCCGGAAAGGGGTGTGAAGCGGTCAACATCTCATACAGAACCAGCCCCAGGCTATAAATATCAGACTTTGGGGTGACCGGTTCGCTGCGCACCTGTTCCGGTGAAAGGTAGTCGGGCGTGCCCACGACATCGCCGGCCCGGGTGTGGGCGACAGCCCCATTGTCGAGGTTCTTTGCCAGACCAAAATCGGCCACGTAGCCGTTGCCGTCTTCATCTAACAGGATGTTTGCCGGCTTGATGTCGCGATGGATAACCTGATTACGGTGGGCCACCGCCAGAGCCGAGGCCACCTGATCGAGCAGCCGGGCCGCGCTTTCCAGATTGTAGGGGTCATCTCGCAGGGTAGTTTGCAGATTACCGCCGCGCAGGTAACGCATGACCAGATAGGCGCCCTCGGGGTCCCGCTAAAAATCGTACAGGGGCGTAATGTTCATATGCTCCAGGCGGGCCACGGTTTGGGCTTCGGCCTCAAAACGGCGCACAAATTCCGGCCGGCCGGCGTAACCGGGCAAGATTATTTTGATGGCCACCTCGCGGCCTACCGTTGATTGGTAAGCCCGGTACACCGCCCCAAAACCGCCCGCGCCAATGCGATCTTTCAGTTCGTAACCTTTAATGATACTACCACTTGTTCCACTTGTCCCCTTTGTGTCTTGCAGTTCTGGTTATTTGAACCCAGTATAGCACAGGTTTTAGGCCAATTGTGGCCCTTTTGAGCAATCCCCTACCTTTTCCCTACCCCCGGTAATACCCTGTTTAAGCCACAAACAGGACAATTTATGTTATTTCGGTTATGGTTTGCACGTGGCGGCTGTATCGACCAACTCATACTGCACTCGCTCCTCTATTGAGAAATCACGCTGTAACCGACTGCACAGATAGCTTACAGTATCCTGATAATTGACATCGTAGCGCAGAGCCAGCCCATCATTGGCAGCCACCAGCACGGTACGGCCATCCGGGGCAAAGGCTACGCTGTGAATGGTGAACGGGCGGCGATTGAAGCGTCGTAGTTCCGCGCCGGCGGTGATATCCCACAACCGCGCCGTACCGTCGGCGCTGGCGCTGAGCAGCAGACGACCGTCCGGCGACAGGGTCAGGTCGCGCACAGCAGCGGTGTGGCCGGAGAGAACGCGTTGCTGCTGACCGTTGGTGGCGTCAAAAAAGAGAATCTCGCCAAAGCGGGTACCGGCTATCACCTGTGTCCCGTCCGTCGAAACCACCACTGAAGGCACACCCATTGGCTCCACAGGTTCAAAATGATTCATCAACTGCCCGCTATCGAGCGCCCACATAAAAACCCCGCCATGGGAGGAAGCCAGCGCGTGTCGCCCATCCGGCGAAAAGGCCACATCCAGCACAAAGCCGGCCTCCGGGTTAAAAATCCGGACAGCTTGCCCTGTAGCCACATCCCACAGCCTGGCTGTGCCGTCACTGGCCCCGGCGGTGAGGGCGTAGCGGCCATCCGGCGAAATCGCCACGCTCACAATCTCCGCTTCGTGACCGGTGAGCGTTTTCAGTAACTCGCCGCTGTTCGCGTCCCAGCCGACCAGCGCGCCATCGACCCCGCCGCCCCACACCCGGCTGCCGTCCGGCGAAATAGCCACGCTAAGCAGCGGCGGACCGTACGCAAACTGGTTGATGGTCTCACCGGTTTTGGCGTTCCAAATCGTCACACCACGCCCGCCCGCGCCAACCGCTGCCTTGCCATCTGCCGAAAACTTGATCGCATTAGCAAAGCTGGGTGCGTCAACGCCCGCCAGCGGCGACCATTCCGGCTGTGGTTCGATACCCCACAATTTGGCCGTCTGGTCAAAACTGGCTGTGGCGATACTGCCGCCATCGGGTGCAAAGGCAGTGCCAAACACGCCATTGGCGTGGCCAACCACGCGCCGGATCTCTGCGCCAGTTTCGACAGTCCACAGTCGGGCAGTGCGGTCATCGCCGGCGGTAAGCAGGGTTTGACCATCGGGGCTGAAGCGCACTTTTTCAACGGCGTCGGTGTGGCCCGTAAATGTTTGCCGCAACTTGCCGGTGTCGATGTCCCACAGCCGCGCGGTCTGGTCAAAGCTACCGGTCAGCACGGTGCGGCCATCCGGCGCAAAAGCCACGCTGACAAGCTCATCCTCGTGGCCCGCAAATTCCTGCACCTGTTTGCCCGTGACCACATCCCACAGACGCGCTGTGCCGTCGGCGCCGGCAGTTACAACAAAGAGACTGTCCGGCGAATAATCTACCGCCCACAACGAACCTTCGTGGCCGGTCAGAATGTGCTGCGGATAATCCAACCCGGCGGCAGCTTGCAAGGCCGCATCCCCCTGCGGCGAGTATTGCGTACGCAGCGATTTGAGCGCCAGCAGAGCGATAACCTCTGCATTACCGCCCGCTTGCACCAACGTGTTGGCTTCTGCGGCCAAACGTTGGGCCTCGGCCCGAGTGAAGTTGGCTTCGGCCTGCACCTGGCTGGCTCTGGCGATGGTTTGTTGGTTAAAGGCAAACCAGGCCGCACCGACCGCTGCCAACAGGAAAACTGCCAACCCAGCCGCCAGCCAGCGCAAACGCCGGGCAGAGCGAGTCTGGTCCTGCGCCCGGGCTTCGGCTTCCTGCGCGTGCTGCGCCTCGGCCTGCCGGCGAGCTTCGGCTTCTTCGGCCAGTTGTTGTGCCGTTTCCAGTTCCCGGCGACGGCGCGCTTCTTCTTCAGCCTGCCGACGGTTACGCTCGTTTATGCCGGTCCGCAAAAATTCCTGTTCGCCAGCATTCAGTGCCAACTGAGTTTGCGCAGCCCACTCCTCAAATTGGGTCAGCCGGGTGCCATGCAGCAAAAAACTGTTGTCCTGCCCGGCCTCCCGCCACGCCTGGGCGGCGGTCGCCAGTTGGCGCTGCATCCGCAGGTCGGCACGGCCGGCGGCCAACCATGCATCCAACCGGCCCCACTCGCGGATAAGCGCTTCGTGGGCCACTTCTACCGTGGGGGCACGGCCGGCGGGATCGCGGTCAAAAGTAACTGCACGGGTGGAATTTTTTGGGATCATTTCACCTGTCCAGACCAACAGGTACTGGGAAATTCTGGAACTCCCTTACTCATTTTTTTAGATTGAGGTAAAATATATCTAATGTTAAATTTCCAAACTCATCCCCTTGATGACAATGCTCCAACATAAAAATGACATCTGTCATTTTTTAGTTGGCTCATTTTGAGTTATGCTGTTAATTGAGAGACATTCGTGAACTGGCCTGGAAGTAATGCAAGCCCAAAAACCAAAATCATCGTCATTTCAGTGCTTTTTGCGCTGTTGCTTTGGGTATTCAATGCTGTAATTGATGCCGCTTTTTTTCGTGAGCCTACTTTCTGGCAATTGATCGCTTTTCGCATCCCTCCACACGCCATACTTTTTCGCTTGCTGAGTCTGGCCGGATTTATTGTTTTTGGTTTTATGGCAGCATGGGCCGTTAATAAATTGTCTCGCGCAGAAGAACAATTAGAAAAAATCCGGGAACGGTACGAAAAAGCCACGACCGCCGGCAAGGTTGGAGTATGGGATTGGAACCTGGAGACCAACGAGATTTACATTGACCCACAACTGATAAAAATGCTTGGGTGCGACCCGCACGACGTTGTAAAACCCATAGAAGATTGGGTAAAATTTGTTCATCCTGACGATGTTGAGCAGGTTATGACTTCGGTCAACGAGTATCTAAAAGGACAAACGCCCGGTTTTGAAGTAGCGCACCGTATAGTCCACAAATCCGGCAGCATCCACTGGATTTTAGCCCGGGGCAGCGCCGTCAGGGATGAAGCCGGCAACGCTATTCGGCTGGTAGGCACCGATACCGATATTACGGACCGTATGCGAATGGAAACCGAACTGGAAAGCCGGCGAGATACGGCCCAACTCTATCTGGACATCGCCGGAGTTATGCTGGTTGCCCTTGATGATGCCGGAAAGGTATCGCTGGTTAACCAGAAAGGGTGTCGGGTTTTAGGTTACCCGGAACACGAACTGCTTGGACAAGATTGGTTTACGACTTGCCTCTCCCCCCACACTCAGGCAGAAGTTCGGCACATTCACCGGCAGCTTATGACCGGAGAAATTAAACCGGTTGAGAAAAACACCAATTCCATCGTAACCAAATCCGGTGAAGAACGAATAATCAGTTGGCACAATACCGTGCTCAGAAATCAAAATGGCTCGATCACCGGCATGCTTTCTTCCGGCGAAGATGTAACGGAAATTCTGGAAACCGAGGCCGCCCTGATAAAGAGCGAAACCCAGCACCGGATTTTAACAGAGCTTACATCAGATTATGTTTATTCCGGCCTCATTGATGCCGGGGGCAAAACCATAACTGTCTGGATTGCCGGCGCGTTTCAAAAAATAACCGGCTACAAGCCCGAGGTGGTTACCCACAATACAGATGTCTGGATAGATTTTTTTCATCCCGAAGACAAACAAATCAGCGCCCAAATTATCCAATCTATCATCGACAATCAGCCTCAACGGTTTGAATACCGGATCATCACCAGAAGTGGAGAAATCAGGTGGCTGCGGGATTACATCAAACCCCTGTGGGATGACAATGAAAAGAGAGTTACCCAGTTTCTTGGCGCAATTCAGGATATCACCACCCGCAAACTGGCAGAGGAACAAATTAATGCCTCGCTGGAAGAAAAGACTGTTCTGCTCAGAGAAATTCATCATCGGGTAAAAAACAATCTACAGGTTGTCTCCAGCCTGCTTTCTCTGCAAGCAGACACCGTTCAGGAAGATCAATCCCGGCAGGTGTTGCAAGACAGTCAAAACCGGATCCGCTCGATGGGGTTAATTCATGAAATGCTCTACCAATCCGACGATTTGGCCCAGATAAATACGGCTCAGTACATTCCGAAAGTTGTGCACAATCTTTTTAGTGTGTATGGCGGGTTAACAAACCAGATTTCTCTGAATATTGAGGTGGAAGAGCTTTTACTGAACCTGGATTCTGCCATTCCCTGCGGGCTGGTAATTAACGAACTGGTCTCCAATGCACTCAAACATGCATTCCCCCCCGAAGACGAGTACCCGTCCGGTAAAAAACCAGCCATTCGAGTACAATTCAGGCAGAAATCCAGAAACCAATATGAGCTGACGGTTAGCGACAACGGCGTAGGGCTACCCCGGAATTTTAAGTGGCAAAACAGCGAATCGTTGGGCTTACAGTTGATCCGTATTTTAACCGAGCAGTTGGATGGAATGGTGACAGTGGGCAATGATGCCGGAGCCTCCTTCCAAATTACATTTACCAGACAACGTCTGTGAACGGCAGAGATATGGCAAGGCAACAGCTCTGCTTTATTGCGCAAAACGCGCAATGCTCTACGCTGTTTGTATCGCAAATTTGCGTAATATTGTAGAGGTCAAGAACATGTTGAACAGACAGGATTATGAAATTCTCACGCAAAACCGCTAAAAACGCCAGGAAAAACATTAAAATCTTTGCGTCTTTGCAATTTTGCGTGAGATAAAAGTGTTCGACATCTTATTGACCCCTACACAAATTTGCGTAATATGTGGAAATTTTCTTAACACAGAGAAAATAGACATTATTGGAAATAACATAGCCAACTAAATAGTTATCGCGAATAGCGCGAATTTTTTATTTTTTTTATTCGCGCTACACCTGCACTGACCCGTAAGGGGTCCGGCGCAAGTGTTCGCCTATTATACGTGTCATTTGCGATCAAAATCGGTTGTTTGATGACAAACAGCTTTATTTCCGATAATGCCTAATGCTAATGGCTCTCTGGTAGTTTGCAGGATCGCTCTACAAAAAACGTATTATCTGCCACGAATTACACTAATTTTTTATTTTTTCGTGTTAATTGGTGCAATTCGTGGCAAATTCTTTACTTTGATCCTGCGAAATCCTGTAGAGCCATGCTAATTTACAAATATTTGTCTCTGCATCCCTGCGACTTGTGATTTGTGGCTGGCAACCTGCGCCTCTTTAAAATTTTGGCTGCGGCCTTGCTGCGTTACGTTATGAAACAATCTATTAATCGAAACCAAAAACTAAAAGGCCGCATATTGCCTGCAGCCGTTGCTGCACTGCTGTTTATGCAGCTTACCTTTCCCTACCATGGCTGGATTATCTTGCTGGTTGGATTGGGGGGGGTGTGGTTACTCAGTTACGTCTGGGCAAAATCATTAACCCACAACTTAAACTTTAATCGGGAAATACGCTTTGGCTGGGCGCATGTTGGCGACCGGCTGGAAGAGCGGTTTACCCTGATCAACCATGGGTTTATTCCGGCGCTGTGGGTGGAAGTTACCGATCACAGTACAATTCCGGATTACACAGCCAATCTGGTTACCGGCATAGATGGCCAAAACAGCAATCGATGGCACACCCATGGCACCTGCACCGCTCGCGGTATTTTTACGCTGGGGCCAACCACGCTGCGTGCGGGAGACCCATTTGGCCTTTATTCTGTAACCATCAATCTGCCCCAGACGTCAACGCTCACGGTTACGCCTCCTATTGTGCCATTACCCAGTATTGAAGTGGCCTCCGGGGGGCGCGTTGGCGAAGGGCGTTCTCGCCCTAACCCATTTGAACGCACCGTCAGCAGCACGGGGGTCCGTCAGTATAACCCCGGAGATAGCCTGAACCGGATTCACTGGCCCACCACGGCCCGTTTGGGAGAATATTTTGTGCGGCAGTTTGACAGCACCCCCTCCGGTGACTGGTGGATATTTCTTGATCTGGACGAGCAGGTTCAGGTGGGAAAGGGATTTGCTTCTACCGAAGAACACAGCATCATCCTGTCGGCATCGCTGGCCGACCGGGGGCTACGCGCCGGCCGCGCTGTGGGATTGGTGACCTACGGCCGGGATATGGTCTGGCTCCCGCCGGAGAGCGGGGATGTTCAACACAAAAAAATCATGCGCGCCCTGGCCCAAATTAATCCCGGGGCCCATCCACTAACAGACCTGCTGGCTAAAACGCAACCTGTTTCCAGAAAAGTAGCCAGCCTGATTATAATTACCCCCAATGTAAACGGATCCTGGATAGAAGGGGTAATCCCTTTAATACAGCGCGGCGCAATTCCAACCGTGCTGCTGCTTGACCCGGTTTCATTTGGCAGCGACAACCATGAAAATCAGATTCAACCCACCCTGGCTGAATTGAATATTGCGCACCATATTATTACGCCGGATTTGTTGGATCGGCCCGAAGCCCGCCCGGGGCAGCAAGGGCAATGGCAGTGGCGCATCTCGCCCACCGGCCGGGCCATTGCGGTTAACCGGCCCCGCGATATGGGCTGGAAATCGCTGGGCTAATAGACATTATCGAAAATTAATTTGCTTGTCACCAAACAACCAATTTTAATTGCAACTGGCACAAATAAGCGAATAAAAAAATTCGCGCTACACCTGCACTGACCCGTAAGGGGTCCGGCGCAAGTGTTCGTCCATTCGCGCTATTCGCGATAACTATTTAGTTGGCTACGTTAGTGATGTCCGGAAAAGTTTTCGCCCAACGATTTACGTATTACGTATTGCGTAAAGAAGGGGCTAATACGCAATACGAGAAAATGGGTAAGTTAATTAATTCTCATTCCTAAGCAATGGCTTCAAAAATATTAAGTTGGTTTGCTCGCAAATTAAATCCACAAACACCGATCATCCTGGTTCTATTGGGGGTGGCGCTGGTCACAACCTGCCTTATGCTGGCTGTTACCATCCGTGAATTAAGCCCTCAATCGCTAATCTTGATTGCCCTGATCGGGTTGGCATTGGGCTGGCTGCCGGCCGCCGCAAAACCGCTGCCCGGCTGGCTGGCCGGGTTGGTGCTTGTTGCCATTGGCGCCGAACTGATTACGGTAAATGTAGCCAACCTTGAACCGATGCTCGCCAAACTGGCCCGGAATAGTGGCGTGTTTGTCTGGCAAATGTGGCAGTGGTCTCCGGAACAAGACCTACCCAATCTAACGCTCATTACCCAATCTCTGGCCGATATTTGGATGGCCCTCACCATTCTTTTCGAGCGGTTGGCCACGTGGGTTACATCCGTGATTACCGGCAGCCCAACCTCCGATCCCGTGGTCAGCACCCTGGTCTGGAGCCTGGGAGTATGGCTTGTGTCAGCGTGGGCCGGCTGGATAACCCGTCGTTTGAATAACCCGGTGCTTGCCATTTTACCGGCAGGAGTTTTGTTGGCAACGGTAATAGCCTACCACCCCAAATATGCCCAGTATCTAGTCATACTGGTAGCCGCAACCCTGTTGTTAATGGGTGTGGTTAGATACACTGCCCTTGAAAATCGTTGGCAGGCCAACAACATAGATTATGCCCCTTTCAAAATAGAGCTGGCCTTTATCATTATTCCCAGTACGCTGTTTTTTATTTTTTTGGCCAATCTCATTCCCTCCGTTTCATTTCAAAAACTGGCTCAGTCCTTCCGGGATGTTTTTGATACGCCCGTAAGCCAGGCCGGCGACGCCATGGAATCATTGGGATTGGCTGCCGGATCCAACACCGACCGGCCCACCCATTTCTTTGGCGGTTTGCCACAACAGCATCTCCTGGGTTCGGGGCCGGAACTGGGCCAGCAGGTGGCGCTGCTCATTGATACCGGCGCGGCCCCCATTCCGCCGATGGCCGTTGAATTTGTACCGGCGCCGCCCAGATACTACTGGCGTGGCCTGACCTACGATAAATATACCGGCCGGGGATGGTCTACCCTCAGCACCAGTAAAATCGGCTACCAGGCGGGAGAGGCTGTGACTTCAACCGCTGACCCCAACCGAAAAACATTGACCCAAACCGTGCAGGTATTCAATAATCAGGGAAATATCTTGTACGCCACCGGCATTCTGGTTACGGCTAATCAGCCGTTCAGCGTCCGCTGGCGTGCCCCCGAAGACTCTTTTGCGGCCACAATTGATACCACCAGCTACCAGGTGTCGTCACTTGTCCCCAACCCAGCCCACCCACAAGAACTGCGGTTGGCCGGCACCGGTTACCCGGAGTACATCCGGCGGCGGTATCTGGAACTGCCGGAAAGCGTACCCGACCGCGTCCTGGGGCTGGCCAGAGATTTGACCGCGGCCTCGCCCACCCCCTACGACCGTGCCCTGGCCATTGAATCCTATTTGCGGCAGTATCCCTATTCGCTGGATTTGCCGACGCCGCCACAGGGTTGGGACATGGTCGATTATTTTCTATTTAATCTGCAAACCGGCTACTGCGATTATTACGCCAGCGCCATGGTGGTGCTGGCCCGCGCCTCCGGCTTACCGGCCAGAATAGTGGTAGGGTACGCCGGCGGCGCCTACAATCCGGTGAACGCCCGGTACGTAGTCACCGAGGCAGACGCCCATTCCTGGCCGGAAGTCTACTTTCCGGAATATGGCTGGGTAGAGTTTGAACCTACGGCAGCGCAGCCGGTTCCGGCCCGGCCCGGCGACACCGCCCAAACCAACGCCTTGCCCGCCATCCCTCCGGAACTGGAGATACAGCCTTCTCCCCAGGCCACAATTACAACACCCTATTTGTGGCCAATATTGCCCGCCGGAATGGTATTACTGGCCGCTGCCGCGTCTTTGTGGTGGCTGTCTGATTTCTGGCGATTGCGCCGGCTGGCTCCCGCCGCAGCGGTTGTGGCCTTGTACGACCGGCTTCAATACCACGGGCACCGGCTCACCCCGGTTACGCAACAGGCGTACACTCCGTACGAATTCGCAGAACTTTTTACGACCCGTATCGGCGAGCTTGCCCGCAACAAACGCTGGGAAAAATCCGTGGCCCCGGCCAGGCAAGATATCCGGCAACTGACCAGGCTGTACGTGCAAACGGCATACAGCGCCCATCCCCCAACCCCGGATCACAAGGCCGAAGCCATCAAAAGCTGGCAGCATCTTCGATGGCGGCTGTGGCTATCGCAAATGATCGACTTGTTGGCAAAGTTGAGAAAACAACCAAAGAAAACTAATTGGTGATTACCCAATATCTCTGAATTTACAGGTGACAGTCACTTGATATGATAAGGGTGTGACTAAAATGAGTGGAAAAGCACCGCAGGCCGGGGGGCTTCGCAAAGCGGGTAGCTCCCCCCAATTTCACTCTCCCCCAAATGATTTAATTCTCGTGTATACGTTCGTCAGGTACAAGTACGCAATATTCAAACCAACTTCTATACAATTTCTGTGGTTGTCTGACCACGAGTGTCAGCGTCTAGTCTTAAAGGGTGATCTTTTCTTTTGTAATCACCACGTGAAAGTAGTTTTTCCAAAAAAATATATAAAACAATAAACATATAACGACTGCCCATTTCCTTTATCTTGAGTTTTGACACTCCGGTCATACGGCCGTACCAATTGGTGGGCACCACTGTGTAGGTATAACCCCGCACAATCGCTTTGAGAGGCAGTTCCACGGTCAGGTTAAAATGGGCGGACAAAACCGGCTGGATGCCGTCAATTACCTCGCGCCGGTAACATTTGAAGGCGTTAGTGACGTCATTATATTTCAAGCCAAACAAGAGTTTAATGAACCAGTTTGCCAGGCGATTGAGAAGTAATTTGTGAGGGGGGTAGTTGTGAATTTGGCTTTGCATACTGAAACGTGAGCCAAATACACATTCATAGCCTTTTTCTAACTGACGATAATAGTTAACCACATCATTAGGGTCGTCAGAGGCATCGGCCATAACAATGCAGACAGCATCGCCGGTAAAATTCTCCAGCCCTGTGAAAATAGTATGACCAAAACCATTCGGTCTGGTATTATTAACCCAACCCACTTCGGGATACTCACGTGATAACTCTATCAGAATTTGCTCAGTTTTGTCCTGGCTGTGATCATTAACAACCAAAACTTCATGAGGAACTCCTGCAGAGTTTAGTGTTCTATGTAAAGCTTCTACAGTTGTGCGAATACATTCTTCTTCATTATGGGCAGGGATAACAAGCGAAAGTTTCATATTGTATCTTTTCCTGAGCAGAAATCACCGTAGGCTGGAGGGCTTGAGGGGCAGTTT
>CAYWSS010000081.1:0-7054 GCA_964460505.1 uncultured Caldilineaceae bacterium
GTCGATTCGTCCAGACCTCGCGGGTTTTTAAAGGTGATTTTGCCAATGAATCAGCCTGATAACGAAGGTGACTTTGCTCATAAAGGCCCTGTGAGAAACCCGCGAGGTCTTTCTCCGACAAGCTGCTAGGTTTCAGCAATAGTCTGCCCCAGGTCATTGCAAGCGCGAGTGTATTCCTCAACCATTTGCCGTATCACCTGGCCGGCCGGTTTTATCTGGTTGGCCTGGGCCACGCTTTGACCCGCGCTCCAAAAATCGAGCCAGCGTTTTGAGCCGAGAGCAGGCTGCTCCTTGAAACCTTTGATGCTGCCGGCTATCCAGGTGGCCGGGTTGCCGGTGATTTCGCCGGCGGTGACAATATCTTCGGGCCTGGCCTCAACCACCGCTTGTTTGTAGGCCGGCGCAGCCTTGGACTCGTCGGTGGCAATCAGGCGAGTCCCCACTACCACGGCGCAGGCCCCGATGGCCAGAGCCGCCGCCATTTGCCCGCCGGTACTAATGCCCCCCGCCGCGATGACGGGCAAACCGGTTTTTTCTCGCAGGTAGGGCACAAAAATCATCGTCGGGATGGTGCCACAATGCCCGCCGGCGCCGGCAGCAACGGCAATCAAGCCGTCGGCACCCCGGTCGCGGGCCTTTAGCCCCTGCTCCAGGGAAACGACATCGGCAAAGACAACGCCGCCGTTAGCGTGTACATCGTCAAGAATCAGAGCGGGATTGCCCAGCGAGCTGATAAAAAAAGACACTCCCGCATCCAGACAGATAGCCAACTGCTCTTGCCAGGGAAATCGACCGGACAGATGGATATTGACCCCAATGGGTTTGCCGGTGGCCTGGCGGATGGTTTGCAAGGCGTGTTTTAAGTCCACTGTAGTGCGGTAGTTGGGCAAGGGGAAAGCCCCCAACGCGCCGGCCTCGGAGAGAGCAATCACATACTCCTCGTAGCTGACCAGAAACATGGGGGCCCCGATGATGGGATAGTCGATACCCAGCAACTTTGTAAAGCCGGTGCTGATTTTCACGGTATCTCAGCTTGCTCCTTGACCATCTTCCGGCATTGGGCAATTACTTTTTTGGCTTCGGCTAAAATGGTCATGCGCTGGGCCTGGAGCGAGCCTTCGCCGTGCAAGGCAATGGTCTCCCGGTCGGCCCCGGTGATGCGGCGGATCAGGTCGAACATGCGCAAGCGTTGTTCGGCGGGAATGCCGGCTTTGGCTCCCAGGTATTTGTTGATATCCTCCTGTAGCTCAGACAACCGGTAATCTTTGTAGGTAGGCGCTGTCACCAGCAGGCCCCCGGCCAGGTCCTGGATAATCTTGACCACGTGATGGTACTCGTTGGCAAAGTGATATTTGGCAATGTTGGTGCTGACCGGATTGGGCACGGCGATGCCGCCATAGGTGGTATAATCCAGACAGGCCGCGTAAGATAACGAGCGCAGCGTTTCCAGGTAGATCACCAGGTCGGTTAGTTTTTCCCTGACGTGCGGCGCTTGGGCTACGCCGTTGTATTCGGCAATGGCCTGGGCCACGCCCAGCAGTTGCTCCGACATAGGGATACGATAGGCACAGCCGGTTCGCCGGTGCAGCAAGGCGAAGTTGTAGACCAGGGTGGCGGCCAGCTTCCACTCGCCGCACAGGAAAACCCGCTCCCAGGGAACCAGCACATCGTCAAAAATAATCAAAGAGTCGGTGTGGACCCGGACGGGGCGGCTGTTGGGGAATTCCAGAGACGAGATGTGAGCCTGAAAAGGTCGCCCCACCTGCTTGAGACCCCTGGTGTTGACCGGGATAGCAAAAGCAACGGCGTAATCTTTATCATCTTCGGTCATGGCCCGGCTGGGGATAACAAAGATTTCATTGCTGTAGGGCGCGCCGCTGATGTGAACCTTGGCCCCCCGAACCACAATCCCTTCCTGATTTTGATCGACCACCCGCACGTAATAATCGGGGTGGGCCTGGCCGGGGTCAGCGGGACGCAGCATGCGGTCTCCCTTGACATCGGTCATAGCGGTGACGACTGCCAGATCGTTTTGCTTGAGATAGGTGCGATAATTTTCAATGCGTTCGATGTACTCTTTGTGGCCCATCACGTTGGCGGTAATGCTGATGGCGTTCAGGGCATCCGCGCCGATGTCGTGGGCCAGGGGGATGAAGCCGTCGCCCAGCCGGGTTGAGGCCACAATCAGGTCAAACAGCTTTAACAGATCGTCCCCGTTTTTAGGCAGGTGATAGTAGCGGCTAATTTCTTCGCCCAACGCCTCGTCATAAACAACGGCCAACTCCCGGTAGTCTGGGTGTTCGGCCAATTCGTAGTCAAGGGCCATCGTATCGACACATACGGACAGGTCGGGATGGGTGGTTACGTCCTCTACCCTTTCCCCCTTGTAATAAACAACTCGCCCGTCTCTTAAACTTTCTTTATATTCTTCAACTGTTTTTAAGCCCATATTTACCCCTCAATTTCGGGAATACCCCGGTGATACCAGGGGAAGATTTCTTCCTCGTAGTTGGCGCCCATTATGCGGTCAACACACATCACCGCCGACAGTGAGGCCCCATCGACACCGCCGCCCCACAGGCGCTTGCCATACTGGTCGCCCGCAAAGTAAAGGCCCTCCACCCAGGGTGATTTTACATCGGGTCTGTCCTCGCCGATAGGCCGCCACAGGCCGTAGGCTTCGGGAGAGGGCGTCCAGAGCAGGAACTCGACATCCTCATCCCAGGTGGGGAAGGTGGCCCTGGCCCAGGTCTCGCATAGTTCAATGACCCGGTTGACCCGGTCTCGATTGCGCATTTCGTTGTCGGTCAGCGCGGTTGAGAAAAGGTACTCATACTTGCCCTCCGGCCCTCGTTTGGCGGTTCGGTCGCCCCAGGCGGTAAACTCGCACATAACCATATCGACCGCGCCGATATATCCCTCACCCTTAATCACGCCGGGCATATAGACAAAGCTGCGGTCATCCAGGCCGATATCTTGCCACAGGCTGCGCTTTGTTCCGGCCCAACCGGTCAGCAGCCCCGCGCCCCAGAACTTCTTTTCCAGCAGTTCAACCCAATCGGCGGGGAACGGCTCTTTGGGCAGAACCTTAAAGATGTATTTGGGCGGGATGGTGCAGATGACGGTATCGGCCTTAATTGTTTCCAGTTGGCCGTTTGACTTGACCTGAACGCCTGTCACCCGGCCGTCTTCGATGATTATTTCTTCTACCGGCGTGCTGCGCCGAACCTGGCCGCCATTGGCTAATAGCGCCTTCTCCATTGCCTGCGGCATGGCAATGCAGCCCGGCTCATCGGCCGTGGCTACCGAACCTGTGACCAGGTTCATGCCAATGGGGCGGGCCATGGCCATGTAGCCGAGAAAGTCGCCGGCCGGGATCCTCGCCGGCTCTGCCTGGGCGGTCTGTGATGCGGCCAGTACCTTAATGTACTCGTACGCTTCGGGGTGCATGTTTCGCCGGTCGAGCCACTCTTGCAGCGAGGTTGTCATCAAGCGGGCCATATCTTCAAAGGTGGTTTTGCCCATATCGCGGAGCTGCTCCAGGGTCTTCATAAAACCTTCCTGGCTCATCCATTGGTATGGTTTGCCTTTGTCAACCTGGTAGGCGATACCCGGCTGACCCTGGCCGTCCTCGCCTTCCCCCTGCCATTCGATAAAGCCCAGCCCCTCGTTGAGCGGCAGCCGCAGGTGCTCGCCCAGATGGTCGAGCAAGTAATGTACCCGGCTCTTGTTACCCCAGAACAGGCCGTGACCGCCGGCCTCAAAGGTGCGGCCATCAAGCAGCCCCTCCTCAAAAATCGTCTCAATATCCGGGGTGCATTTGCCCAGGTAACAGCTTGCCAGCGGCAGCGATTTCTTGAATTCATGCGCATCCATCTCAAGGCCGTCGGCGACGACTTTATTACCCTTGCCTACATAAGAGAGCGTACGCCCACCGATGAAGGGCGCTCGTTCCAGCACCAGCGCCTTTTTGCCAAAGTCTTTGGCCAGCATCGCCCCGGCTCCCATACCGGCAATCCCGGCCCCAATAATAATGACATCATAATTGTTTGTACTCATTATTTCTTCTCCTGAATATTTGTAGTAAGGGAGTAGAGAGCAGGAAATAAGGATATTTCCCCTACTTCCTACTCCTCGTATAGAATGTTTGTAGTCAGATACGCAACGCAGTGGACCTTTGGTCGTCTAACGCCACTCCGCTATCGCTTCGAGGCTGACTACGAGCGGGTAATAGCTCTCTACTTTCCACTCCCCACTCCCCTACTCCCTGGTCCCATTATTAAACCGACCCGCCTCCATCCATGACCACAATCTGGCCGGTAATGTATGAGGCAGCGTCTGAGACCATAGCCAGGGCCATCCTGGCCACTTCTTCTGATTCTGCAATTCGTTTGAGCGGCGTGTGTTTCATTTCCTGGGCCATTAGCGCCTCATTGCTCCAGAGAGCCTGGCTAAAACGGGTTTTGACCACGCCCGGAGCCAGAGCGTTGACCCGGATGTTGTAATCTCCCAACTCTATGGCCAGGGCGCGGGTTAACATGTTGATGGCCGCCTTGCTAATACAGTAAACCCCCAGGCCCCGGTCCGGGCTGACTCCGCCCACCGAGGAAATATTGAGAATATTACCGCCCTGCCCTTGCTCAATCATCATTTTGGCTGCCAATTGGGACAGTAGAAAATACCCTTTGAGGTTGGTGTTCATAATTATGTCAAAAGTCTTTTCCTCGATGTTCACCAGGGGAGACAGAACCGGATTGACGGCAGCGTTGTTGACCAGGATATCAAGCCGGCCAAACTCTGCCTTGACCGTCTCTATGAGTTGGCGCAGCTCATCCGGTTTACGATTGTGGGCTGCAACCGGCAACGCCCGGCGATCCTTGCCCTTGATTTCAGCGGCTACTTCTTCCAGCGCCGGCAGCTTGCGGCTGCTGATAGCTACATCTGCCCCGGCATCGGCAAAAGCCAGGGCAATTGCTTTACCAATGCCCCGGCTGCTTCCGGTGACCAGGGCCACTTTACCTGCCAAAGAAAGATATGAAACATCCATTGGTTTTTCCTCTCTTTTTATAGTGTGATGATCGTTACGGTTAAATAACCGTAACGGGTATTGCGGATATTATCCGGCGGATAAATATCCGCCGATTATGGGTTGCAGATACATATCTGAAACCATCAGAGGGGTAGGTTAGGTTGAAAAATGAAACCCAACACAATCGATCCAAAATTGTCGGGTTTCGTACCTCAACCCGACCTCCCAATTGCATTTACTTTTTCGTTATAGTGTTATCCCGCAATCGCCCGCAGGATGAAAGAAACCCACTCGGTGTTGCCGTCCCGCAAGGCTATGCGGTAATAAGTAAATCCTCGAAACATGACCATAATACACTGGGTTGTGGCGGTCATATCCGTTGCCCGAAATACTCCTTGCTGAATACCTTCCTTGAGCAAATCGGCAATCATTTCCCGAATGCCGTCCTCTACCAGGTGTATCTCGTTATCCAGAAAAGGGGTAAAAAGACCGGCATCGTCGGCCAGCACCCGGCCCAGAAACGGGTTTTTGTCAAAATAGTGCGCAGACAGGCGAAATAAAGTTTCAAATTTCCCAACCGGATCACTGAGGTGATTGAGTTCATCCAGGCACAAGCGGCGAAAGGAGCGGGCCTCAAACATGACCAGTTCGGCCAGGATTTTCTCTTTGCTGCTGAACACCTCGTACATTGTCCGTTTAGAGATGCCGGCTCGCTCGGCGATTTCATCTACCGTTGTTTTTCTGAAGCCAAATCGACCAAACAACTCTTTGGCCGCTTTAAAGACTCTTGTTTTTTTTGCTTGATCCAAATCTGTCATTCCAACCCCAAAGCTTTAGCGATGATATTTTTCTGGATTTGCGTTGTGCCTCCCCCGATGCAGAGAACCAGAACATCTCTCAGGTAGCGTTGCAAATTAAAAACAAAGGTGCCGCCCTCTTTCCCCAAAATATTGATCCCTCGTAGAGCTATATTTTTGGCCGTTTCAGAGGCAAAATATTTGGCCATCGAGGTTTCTTTTAGACACGCCAGGCCTTGCTCTTCCAGCCGGGCAGCGTGGCCCGTCAGGTGTCTGGCGGCTTCCAACTCGGTCGCCATTTCGACCAAGGCGTGCTGAATGGCCTGGTAGCGGCCCCTGGCCCGGCTAAATTGAAAGCGATCTTTGGCGTAGGCGATGGTCTCATCCAGAGCCGCCTGGCCTATGCCCAACGAACAGGAAGCCAGGGCTAACCTTTCACTGTTCAAGAGTTTGACCATTTGCCACCAGCCCTGATTTATGCGCTCCTCCCCGCCCAGAATATTTTCAGGGACAACCTTGACCTCGTCGTAATGAACGGCGCAGGTGTTTGAGCCGTGATAGCCCAGTTTGTGCAACGGGCTGGCGCTGTAACCGGGCGTGTCGGTTTCGACCAAAAAGGCGGTAATGCCTTTGTATTTGGAGGGGGCAGTCCGGGTCAAGGTGACAACGATGTCGCTAACGCCCGCGCCGGTAATAAACATTTTGCTGCCGGTGATCCAGTAACAGCCGTCCCGGTAAACCGCTTTGGTGCTGATGTTGGCCGCATCCGAGCCTGCGTCCGGTTCGGTCAGGGCAAAACTGAAGCGCAGCTTACCTTTTGCCAGCGCGGGCAGGTATTTCTCTTTTTGGGCCTGGTCGCCGCTGTTGCCAATAATGTCGTTACCGTAAAGCATAATATTACCGATAACCCAGGCCAGGACCGGCAGGCGACGGGAAAGCTCTTCGTAAATCGGCAGGGCGTCAACCGGGCGACCGCCCATACCGCCATATTCTTCCGCAATGTTGACCCCCCACAGCCCGGTTTGGCTGAATTTGGTCAAGAGCGCGTCGGGGTATTGATCTGTACGATCAATCTCTCTGGCGACCTCTACAGGAATCTCTTTTTCGACAAAATCCCGCACAATCTCTCGGATGTTTTCTTGTCTTTGACTTAGACTTGAACTCACTTTGCTTGTCCTATTCTTGAAGTAAGGAGTAAGAAGTAGGGAGTAGGGAGTAGGGAGTAGGG
>CAYWSS010000081.1:7154-12514 GCA_964460505.1 uncultured Caldilineaceae bacterium
AGTAGGGAGTAGGGAGTAGGGAGTAGGGGGACACTCCGTTGTGCCCTTACTCCTTTCATTACACACGTTTGTGCATCAAAAATTTCATATCAAAAACCATCACAATTTCATCATACTGGTTGGTGACGGTGTAGCGCATAGCAGTGAAGCCCTGGTTGGGCTTTTTGGTTTCGCGCATTTCGGTCACTTCGGCTTGCAGCTTGATGGTATCGCCAATCTTGACCGGGGCCGGAACACGCATATTATCGACCCCCAGCCAAGCAATGACCGAGTCCCTGGCCTCGCCAATCATGGCCATCATGCCGACAGCCAGGGCAAAGGTTAAAGGCCCATGCACAATCCTTTCCCCAAAGGGGCTTTGGGCGGCAAACTCTTTGTTTGTGTGCAAGGGGTAAAAATCCATTGTCAAGCCGGCCCAGTTAACCACATGAGTCTCGGTGACGGTAATTCCCTGGTGGTTGAATGTTTGTCCAATACTAAAATCACCCCAATATTTTTCAGGCATAGGCTCCTCTTAAGCTGGAGACCGGGAGATTGGGAGATTGGGAGATTAGGAGATTGAAAATAAAGCCAAGCTCTAATCTCCAGTCTCTAATCTCCAGGTTTAAACTTTGGCAGCGTTACTTCATCGGTTAGCTTTTCAAAAGTAACCTGAACCGGCATATCGCACTGAACCGACTCCGGGTCACAACCAACGATGTTGGTCATCATTTGGACACCCTCATCCAGGCGGACAATGGCAATGACAAAGGGCATGTCGGCCATAAAGGCGGAGGGAGAATTGTTTTGCACCACAGAGAAAGAGTAGACAGTCCCCCGGCCCGCCGCCTCAACCCATTCAGGTTGGTCTGAAAAGCAGAAAGGGCAACTGAGACGGGGGTAAAAGATATGCCGGTCACAACTGCGGCAACGTTGAATTAGCAACTTCCCCTCACGGGCAGCGGCCCAGTACGGCTCTGTCCAGGGGTCTATGGGGGGAATGGGTTTGTCGGGCATTTTGGCGCTCCTTATCAATTTTGGAGATTGGGAGATTAGAGATTCTTAATCTCCCAATCTCCAATCTCTTTTAAGGGATCTCATTTCCCAAGATAGTTACGTGAGCATCCACATAGGTCCCCCCCGTGGCGGTTTCGGCGGCAAAGCGGGCGTTGGAGACCTGTCGCTCACCGGCTTTGCCCATCAGCTGCCGGGCTGCTTCAACCAGGATGGCAATGCCGCCGCCGGCCCCGGTGTGTCCCTGAGAAAGCATCCCGCCGTTGGTCGTCATCGGCAACTTGCCGCCGGGCCAGGTGTGCCCGTCCAGCACAAAGGCCCCGGCTTGACCCCGCTCGCAAAAACCCAATTCTTCCAGGGCGATGAGTTGAAAGATTGGGTACGAGTCGTAAAGTTCGGCCAGGTCGATGTCGGCCGGAGACAGCCCGGCCATTTGGAAAGCTTCTGTCGCGGCCTCGGCGTAGCCCAAGCGGGTCAGGTCCGGCTCCTGAGACAGGGCAAAGTGCGTCACCCGCGAACCCTCGCCCAGCAAAAAAGCCGGGCGGTCGGTCAACTCCCGCGCCCGCTCCGCCGAAGTGACAACAAAGGCCGCCCCGCCATCGGCCAGCATATTGGATTCATAAGCATGCAGCGGCGTTGACAGCATTTTGGAGGCAATCACCTTTTCGATGGTGAGCGGTTTGCGAAACATAGCGTTGGAATTCAACTCGGCCCATTTCCGGTTAGAGACGCATACGGCAGCCAGTTGCCCGGCGGCAGTGCCTGTTTCATACATATAGCGTTGGGTAATCAGCCCGGCCACCGCCGAGTAGTGCATGCCGTAAGGAACTTCCCACTCTTTGGAAATCCCGGCGGTAGAAAACAGGTCTATCCCCTCCTGGTCCGAGACCCCGCTGCCCAGCTTGTCGGCATGCACAAATAAGATGGCTTTTGAGACCCCGGTGGAAATTAGCCCGGCGGCTACTTTGAGCATAGCGGCGCTGGTGGCTCCCCCGGCAAAAAGCTGCATGTTGTTTTTGACCCGCAGCCCCAACTCCTCAACCACCCGCCCGGTGACCAGATCGGTGTTGAATTTGGCATTGTAGAGTGCGGTGGTGGGGATAACCGTATCAATGTCGTTTTTGTTCAGGCCGGCATCTTTAATGGCCAGCCGGGCCGCCTCGATAGCGCAGTAAATGGCGCTCCGGTCGGGAAACCGGCCCGTGGGCACTTCCCCAATGCCAACGATGGCTACTTTTCCTTTTAGTGTATTCATATAATCGTCCTTATTTGGTGGAGATTAGGCCCTTAAGGGTTAAACAGCGACAAAAGATTGTCGATAATGGTAAATGGTGAAGTTTCTTATTCGCAATTCACCATTTACCATTCTTTAAGCCCCTGATTGACCCAGCCCCAACATCGCCCCCACCGAACTTTTGAGCAATTCGGTCGTTTCGTTGCCGGAGAACAGAACCAGAGAGTCGCGCACGTATCGCTCGGCGTCATACTCAGACATGTAGCCGTAGCCACCCAGGATGTGTACGCCTTGTAAGGCGGCCTGTCGAGCCAGCTCACCGGCCCGCAGGCGGGCCATTGCCGCTTCCAGATCAAAAGATTGTTCCCGGTCTCCCTGCCGGCAGGCTTGATAGAGAAGCAGCCGGGTAGCCCGGATTTCTATGGCCAGATCGACCAGCATATGCTGAATCGCTTCAAATTCAGTCAGCGACCGGCCAAACTGAACCCGTTCCCCGGCGTAAACGGCGGCGTAATCATACGCGCCCTGGGCAATTCCCAGACCGGCTGCCGCCAGCGCCAGGTGATCGACGGCCAGCAGATGGCGGACCTGTTCTTCTCCCCGATTTAACCGCTCCGGACCGCCCAGCAGGTTATCGGCAGAAACGGGGACTTCATTAAAGATGACCTCGCTCAAATTGCTGCCTCGATATCCCACCGTTTGGGTGGTGTGGTAATCTATCCCCGGCGCGTCTGCCGGGACGATAAAGAGAGACGTTCCCTGGCCGGTTCGGGCCAGGGTTAAAAGGTGATTAGACTGACCGGCCAGGCTGACAAAGGCTTTGGTTCCGGTCAGAATAAAGGTTTCACCCTCCTCAATGGCGCTTGTTTGGACTTTATCCACACTGAAAGGAGTGGTTGGTTCAGCCAGGGCATAGGTAAACAACAACTCCCCCTGGGCAATACCCGGCAGAAGTTCCTGTTTTTGGACCTCGCTGCCCAGAGCGGTGATGTTCTGTCCTCCTCGAAATACAACACTGGCAAAAGCGCCCGCCAACGTGGGGCATAAGCCGGCAATCACTTCGACAATAATGGCCGCACCCAGCAGATTCTGCCCCCCACCGCCGTACTCTTCAGGCACATTCAGCCCGCAAAAACCCGGCCCGGCCAGGTTTTGGAGCAACTGTCCGGGGAAGGCCCCCTGCTCATCTAACGCGCGGGCCACATCGCGGGGACATTCCCTGGCCATAAATTTGCGGAGGGTATCTTTGATGAATTGTTGCTCGTCCGTCAGGCTAAAATTCATATTTAAACTCTTGATTTACTTTACTTTTTCTTTGAGTTCTCTTTTCAGGACCTTGCCCACCGGATTGCGGGGCAAGGCATCCACAACCAGGAGTTTCTCCGGCAGTTTGTAAACAGCGATGTCTTTTTCTTTGAGAAAACCGATAATCTCTTCAAGCGTGATGCTTTGCTCCGGCTTGGGCACAACGACCACACAGGCTTTTTCACCCAATTTCTCATCGGGATAGCCGACAATGGCCACATCGGCCACTTTGGGATGCCCCATGATCAACCCTTCAACTTCCTCGGATGATATCTTGATGCCGCCCCGGTTGATGATGTCCTTCACCCGGCCCACAAAGCGATAGCCGTTGTTGCCCTCTCCGGAAATTTCAAACAGGTCGCCCGTGTAGAAATAGCCTTCATCGTCAAAGACCTTTTCGGTCAGGTCGGGTCGCTTGTAGTAGCCGGGGAAGATGCCGGGGCTTTTAATGGCCATCTCGCCCGGGCTACCCGGCTCGGTGATGACCTGGCCGGTGTCCGGATCAACCAGCCTGGTTACCATATGAGCGGCTATTCGGGACGGCCAGTCGAAATCGGACACCCCAAAACGGGGGAAGTATTGGGCCCGGATGGCCGGGTCGGGAAATTCCTTCAGCCCACTGGTGAAGGAAGCGCCTTCATTGGAGCCAAAAATGTTGACAATGGTCAGGCCATACTTTTCTTGCCATTGGGTGACCATCCAAGGGGAGAGAGGGGCCGATCCTGAGCCGATGTTTTTCATACTGCTGAGGTCAACTTTTTCTAAAATCTCCGGCTTCATCAGCAACACGTTGAGTAACGCGGGTGGGGCGACGGTGTAGTTGATTTTTTCCATCACAATCTGCCCCAGGAAAGTCGGCAGGTCAAACGGCTGGTGCATAACCAGCTTGCCCCCGGTCAGCAGCCAGGGAACCAACATCCCCCCAATTCCGGCCATGTTAATCATTGGGAAAGGGTTGAGTAGATTGTGGCCGGGCTCAAACTCACAACCGTCCACCGAGGCGTAGGAGATCCAAATCCAGTGGTTGTGGCTTCGCGGCACACCCTTGGGGTCGGCTTCGGTGCCGGATGTCCAACAAATAGTAAAGATGTCATTAGCCGTGACCTGATTGCCTGCCTGGGCCAGGTAATTTTGCAGGGATTCTTCAGAGCGAGGCGTGTTGAGTAAATCGGTCAAAGACAACACGCCTTCAGGCAAATCGTCACCCAGGCCGATGATTGTTTGCAGGCTGGAGAATTCCGCTGGCAAGCCCTGCACCATTTCGATATAGTTGAAATCACCAAAGTTGGTGGTCGTAATAAAGGCTTTGGGTTCGGTCAGGGCCATCACCTGTTTTAGTTCGTGGGTGCGATACTGAACCGGCAAGGGGCTGACAATAGCCCCCATCCGGGCCGCCGCCAGGTAGACAGCCACCAGTTCGACAATGTTTGGCAGTTGCACCATCACGATATCGTCTTTCTTAAGCCCTGCTTCTACCAAACCGCCGGCCAGCCGGTCGGTGGTTTGTTGCAAGCCGGCATAAGTCAGACGCTGCGGATCGCCGGTAGTCAGTTTGGCTCGATTGGGTGGATCGACCACCGCCACGCCCTCCGGAGTCGCTCCGGCATTTTTTAGAAAGAGGCCCAGAATGGTTTCCGTACCCCACCACCCTTTGTCTGTGTACGCTTTAATTTTTTCTGCCGAACTGAGAATCATTGCCATCCCTCCTTGAACTAAAATCACTAATTTAAATATAGAGATTGGAGATTGGATAGAAGTTTACCAAATGACATAATATATACTGAAAACAGAATGAGAACGGAACTTTTGAGATGTCATTCCCGCATGC
>CAYWSS010000082.1:0-12358 GCA_964460505.1 uncultured Caldilineaceae bacterium
TCGTGCAATCCGTGGCAAATTCTTTACTTTGACCCTGCGAAATCCTGTAGAGCCTCAGGTATCAAACCGGAACACAGAGAATTCGACAAATAACTCATTCTTCTTGGCGCATCTCTGCGCTATAGAGGCCCAGACATCTATACAATTAATTATTCACCATTTTTGTTACCTGACAAAGCGTTTAGTCAAGGCTAAAAATCAAAAAGGCTAACTCAATAACAGTTAGCCTTTTTGTATTTGATGTCAGTTTCAGTCTCATAAACTGTGAAATTATCCTGCAACTACACATCCAAATTCTGTACCTGCTTGGCGTGGGTTTGAATAAATTTCCGGCGGGGGGCTACGGCTGCCCCCATCAACATATCAAAGGTTCGGTCGGCGGCGGCGGCATCTTCGATGTTAACTTGCAAAATGGTGCGAATTTCCGGGTTCATGGTGGTATCCCACAACTGGTCGGGGTTCATTTCGCCTAATCCTTTGTATCGCTGCAGGTTTATTGATGAGGTTTTGCCGTTGATTTTTGCAAGGTACCGCTCTTTTTCTTCTTCGGTATAGACGTAGGTGATCTCTTTTTTGTTTTTTATGCGGTACAGCGGCGGCAAGGCAATATACATATGCCCATGCTCAATTAGTTCCGGCATATATCGAAAGAAGAAGGTGAGCAGCAGCGTGCGAATATGCGCTCCGTCAACATCAGCATCGGTCATAATAATAATTCTGCCGTAGCGTAGATTTTCGACGTTAAAGTCATCGCCGATACCCGTGCCCAGAGCCGTGATCAGGGCCTTCACTTCATTGTTGCTCAAAATCTTGTCCAGCCTGGCCCGTTCGGTATTAAGGATTTTTCCACGCAGCGGCAAAATAGCTTGAAAGCGGCGGTCTCGTCCTTGCTTGGCGCTGCCCCCCGCGCTGTCACCCTCAACAATATACAGTTCTGTGTTGGCAGAATCCCGGCTGGAGCAATCGGCCAGCTTGCCGGGCAGGGTGCTGCTTTCCAGCGCGCTTTTGCGCAGCACCAACTCGCGGGCTTTTTTGGCTGCGTTCCTGGCGCGTGAGGAGGTTAAACATTTTTCAATAATGGCTTTAGATTGGCGGGGATGCTCTTCTAAAAATGCAGAAAATCGCTCGGCCACGACGGATTCCACAATGGTTTTGACCTCGGCATTCATCAGCTTAACTTTGGTCTGGCTTTCAAACTGAGGGTCGGGATGCTTTACGGACACAATGGCCGTCAGACCTTCGCGGGTATCCTCGCCGGAAAAGTTAGATTCATTATCCTTGAGCAGCCCATTTTTACGCGCATAATCGTTAATGGTGCGGGTTAAAGCGCCACGCAAACCGGTCATATGGGTGCCGCCATCCGGGGTGTGGATGGTGTTGGCAAAGGCGTAAACACTTTCGGTGTAGACATCTGTATATTGAATGGCGACCTCAACGCCAATGTTATCAATTTCTTTTTCAATATAAACCGGATCATTTAGCGCCCGGCGCGTGCGATTGAGGTACCGCACAAAAGAGGTAACACCCCCTTCAAAATAAAAGGTGTGCTCTCTTTCGGGGTCGCTCCGTTCATCCTTAAATGTAATGCGGATGCCTTTGGTTACAAACGCCATTTCTCTAAAACGAACCAGCAGCGTACTCCAGCTGAAACCGGCCACATCCACAAAAATTTCCGGATCATAACGGAACGTAATTTTGGTTCCCGTTTTATCTTTTTGCCTGGCGGGTAATTTTGCAACTTTCTTGACTGGCCCCTGGGGGATTCCTTGCCGGTATTCTTGTTTCCAGATACCGCCGTCGCGGGTTACTTCTGCTTCCATCCATTCACTCAGGGCATTCACCGCCGATACCCCCACCCCGTGCAACCCACCGGATACTTTATAGCTGTCGCTGTCAAATTTACCCCCGGCGTGCAGGGTTGTCATCACCAATTCCAGAGATGACACTTTCTTCTGCGGGTGCTTTGCCACAGGAATACCCCGCCCATTGTCGCTAACGGACACGCTGTTATCAGGATAAATAACAACCTGTATGTGATCACATACACCGGCCAACGCCTCGTCAATTGAGTTATCCACCACTTCGTAAATCAGGTGATGCAGGGCTTTAATGTCGGTGCCGCCGACATACATGCCAGGACGCCGCCTGACCGCTTCCAACCCCTCCAGTACCGTAATTTTATCGGCGGTGTAATTATTTACCGCAGATGAAGCCATAAACCATACCTCCAGATTCTTCTATCTTAATTTCACACAACAAGCCGTTGTCCGGATTCTTAATTCAGAACAATTACGACATTATAAAATTATAAAATCAGACATTATATTATACCCTGTTTTTGTCAATTTTCCCAATTTCGGGGCATGTCACAGATTCCAGAATACTACTATACTTAGGATATTCTCGAACCAGGACCACTATATCTTGTATATTTTGGGTAACTATTCAATAGAAGTTAAAAAACAATCGCAAATGATGCAAATGGGCGAAGAACGCGAATAATTTTAATATTTTTATCCTAAACTATTCGCGTTATTCGCGACAGCTATTTTTACTTCTTTTTCAATTTGGGCAGCTTGGGCAGCGCCCGGCTGGGCCTGGTTCCCAGTTCTGGAATGACAACGGGGTGTTCGTTTAGCAGCTTCAAAATTTCTTTTAAGCCCCGGTCCATTTGTGGGTCTTTGCCTTTGGCGTAATCCTGAGGTTTGATATCTACGTCAATATCAGGGTCGGTGCCGTAATTCTCTACCGTCCAGCCTACATCCTCAAACCAAAAAGAAAACTCCGGCTGGGTGGTGGTAGTGCCATCTACCAGCGAATGTCGCGGCCAGATACCCACCACGCCCCCCCAGGTACGTTTGCCGATCAGCGGCCCCAATTTTAGCAGCTTAAACACGTGGCTAAAGATGTCGCCATCCGAACCGGCAAACTCGTTGGTTAAGGCAACCATCGGCCCCAACACAGAATGGCGGGGGTAAGGCTCTAACTGTCCGTATCGAGGCTGGTCATAACCTACTCTGCGCCGGGCCAGCTTTTCCAGCACCAGTTGCGACACGTGACCGCCGCCATTAAACCGCACATCAACAAGCAAGCCTTCCCGCTCAGACTCAGACAGGTAGTAGCGATGAAACTCGGCGTAGCCAAATGGCCCCATATCCGGAATATGCACGTAGCCCACGCGCCCATCAGTTTGGGTGTGTACGTAGCGGCGATTGTTTTCTACCCACTCCCGGTACCGCGATTTACTTTCATCGGACAATGTTTTTACCAGCACCGGCCGTGGCCCGCCAGCTTCTGAGTTGCCGTTTTCTTCCTGCCCATCAGCGGAATTATCGGCACCGTCTGGAGAAAGAATGGTTAATTGAATCTCGGCCCCGGCCCGATTTACCAGCGCTCGCCCCGGAGACAGGTCCCGGCTCAATCGCCGGCCATCGATAGCCAGCACAACATCACCCACCTGCACATTTGCGCCCAACCGGTTTAGGGGAGAGTCGAATTTTTCCTGCCACGTATCTCCCCGCACAATGTGGGCCACCCGGTACCCCCCGCTACCGGCATCGTAGGTAAAGTCTGCGCCCAAAAAGCCCTGAGCATACCGCGGCGAGGCGCGATAGTCACCCCCCAGCTCGTAGGCGTGCGACGTGCCCAGTTCGCCCTGCATTTCCCACAGCAAATCAGAAAATTCAGAGCGGGTGGCCACGCGATCAATCAGCGGAAAATAGCGCCGGTAAACCGTTTCCCAATCCACGCTGGACATGTCTTCGGCCCAAAAATGGTCGCGCTGCAAACGCCAGGCTTCGCGGAACATTTGCTGCCATTCTGCGGGCGGGTTAACCGCCACCCGCAGCCGAGACATTTTAATCCACCCACTTTTTTTGGTAAAGCCGGTCGCACCGTTATCCGGTTTTTCGCCGGCCTTAAGCGCCCGTAAATTTTTACCGGAGCGGTACAGCAAGAATGCCCGATTTCGCGATAATTTAAACTGGTTGACGCCCGTCACCACCCGCTCTTTTTTGCGTTCGGCCAGATCGTACATATCCAGCACGCCTTTGCCGGGGTCGGTATCTTTATCGGCCCAGCCCTTGTTTAAGCTGCCCTCCACCGGAAATGAGGTAAACAGCACTTTACCTTTGATGCCCCGCACCTGGTGATATTTGCCCTCTGCCACCGGAAATGCAGCCACACGGCATTGAATGTCCTCCAGATCAATCTGAACGCGAGGGGGTTCTTTCTTCCCGCCCGATTTCTTGCCGTTTTCTGCCTTTTGCTTCGGGTCTCCATTTTCACCATTTTTTGAACCGTTATCTTTGCCGTTTCCGTTTTTATCCTTGTCACCGGCATGGTTGGGCATTGGAATAAACGGGTTGGGCAGATTCTTCTGCAGGGTAACCAGATACGGCCGGCTGCCACGTGGAAAATTTAAATCAAAATAGTGACTGTCGTATACGGGGTCAAAATCGCGGTAGGAAATGAAATACAGGTACTTGCCCCTGGGGTCAAAGCTGGGGCCAAAATCGCCAAAGTTTTCCGGGGCGGTCACGTAGTGGGTTTCGCCCGTTTCTACGTTGCACAGCTTGATGGCGCTGGTGTAGCCAGAGGCCATAAAGCCGTAGGCCACCCACTGCCCATCGGGCGACCAATCGATGCCGCCAATGCGTCCGTAATTGCTTTTATCGAGTACCCTGGCTGTTTTCTCTTTCAGGTCTGCCAACACCAGCTCGTACCGGTGATTGCTGAAAGCAACCAGGTCTTTATCCTTTTTGGGCGAAACCGCCAGTTCCAGCGGGCGGCCGATGTCCAGACCGGCCAGCCGTTCCACGCTCTGCTCACCCGGCGCTGTAACCGCGCCCGCGTGAATCTCAAATGCCTCTTCACCGCCCGCATCGCTAACCATCACCAGCCGCTGTCCATCGTTGAGCCATTCGGCCAGTCGATACCGCACCCCCTGAGGTTCGCCGTGCTGCAAGGCGGCCCCTTCCCAATTTGACAGGCTAAAAGCTTTGCCCCGCACCGCCATGGCCACGCTGTGCCCCTGCGGATGCAAGGTGTAATGTTCAAGATAAAATGCCGCTTTGATAAATTTTCGGTTGCGCTGCACTCTGGGGCTGTGCAGCTTGATTTTTACTTTTTGCACCGCTTTTTTTCCCGCCAGTTCCCTGACCGGATCAAATACATACAAATCGGCTCCGGCCCGATAAATGATACGGCTGCCGTCGGTAGCGGGTTGGCGCACGTAATAATTGTCGTGGTGGGTGTGACGTTGAATCTTCGTCCCCCGCACGGTGCAGGAGTAAATGTTGCTAACCCCTTCATGGTCGGACAAGAAATAGATTCTATCCCCCACCCACATGGGGTTGATGACATTACTTTTTAGTTTTAGCAGTGGCTTAAAAGTTCCCTTGCCCTTAACGTCAATCCAGATATCGCCGGCGGTGCCGCCTCGATACCGCTTCCAGTTAGCCAGTTCCCGCGCTTTGCGGCCAATGACCGCCCCCCCCTCCGGCCCAAAAGAAATTGAGCGGGCCGGGCCGTAGGGCAGCGGCTCCGGCTCTCCACCCTTGAAACTGATGGTGGAAAGCGGGCTCAACACGCCAAACGGTTGGCGGGCGTTACTGCCAAAAACTATCTTTTTGCTGTCTGGGGTCCAGCCCACGACAAACGTAAAACTCCCCAGGTAGGTTAAGCGGGTGGCCGGGCCGCCCTCGGCCGGCATCACATACACCTCGGATTCTCCATCTTCTCTGCCAATAAACGCCAGCCACTTACTGTTGGGCGACAGGGCCGGTCTGGAAACCATGCCCAGGTTGGCAGTGAGGCGTCTGGCCACCCCTCCCCTGGCCGGAACGGCCCACAAATCGTCCTCACAGACAAATACAACGTTGTTTTTATGAATAGTTGGATGTCGATAGTAACCGTCTGTAGTCACAAAGTTCTCCTTTTTCTTTTTGAGGGTTATTACATTATAACGGCGGTCAGGGCAGGGCAAAATTTTGGTAAGAATTGAATATGAAAAGAAACGGATTTATCTGTGTAAATACCTTCAATTGATGTATAATGATTAAGAGACAAACTTCTCTCATCAGTATCCTTCCCGCAAAAATCAACCTGATGTGCTCACACGCTTTATTACGTGAGCCCCCCCCAATTCGAAATCGATAACTATCCCACCCAAAATAAATCCTCTGTCTCAAGGGGGTGACTATGAATGACAAGCAAACCAGGGCGAACAGCGGTGTTATTTTGGTTGTTGATGACACATTAATTAACCAGCGATTATTAACCACGATACTCACAAAACAGGGTTTTGAGACAATTGGTGTCTCGGATGGGCCGGCAGCTTTAGACGCTGTTAGCACCTCCTCCCCTGATTTAATTTTGCTGGATATTGACATGCCTGAAATGAGCGGCTACGAAGTATGCGAGCGCCTTAAAAAGGATGAACAAACCCGGGATATTCCAGTAATTTTTATTAGCGCCTTAGATTCAGTGGTCGACAAAGTCAAGGGGTTTTCAGTGGGCGGCGTTGATTACATCACCAAGCCGTTTCGAATGGCAGAGGTGGTGGCTCGCATTGATACCCATTTAACGTTGTGTCGCTTGCAGAAACAGCTTGAGGCACAAAACTCTCAATTGCGAGACGAAATAACCGAGCGCCAGCGCGTTGAGAAAGCGTTACAGGAAGCCAACAACTTACTGGAACAACGGGTAGAAAATCGCACCGCCGAGTTATCCAGACTCAACAAAACCTTGCAGGAAGAAATTGCCCGCCGGGAAAAAATTGAAAAAATGCAGGCCGTGCTCAAGCAGCAACTTCACCAGACGCAAAAAATGGAGGCGCTGGGCCGGCTGGCGGGGGGTGTAGCGCACGATTTCAACAACTTTTTAATGAATATGGTTGGGTTTAGCCAACTGGCCGCCACCCGCCCAGCCGCGCAAGAGGATGTGGACCTGCGCAAAGACCTTGAACAGATAGATAAGGGCATAGAACGGGCCGGCGTGCTTTCCCGCCGGTTGCTGGCATTTAGTCGCCGTCAGGTTCTTCAACTTAAAACCCAGAGCTTAAATGAGTTACTCGAACAGCAATCAAATGAACTGGAGCAGCTATTGGGGCCGGATACTCAATTGATTATGCGGCTTGACCCCAACCTGAAAACCGTGAAGATTGATACAGAACAGATAAAGAGGGTCATTCTCAATCTGGCAGCCAACGCCCGCGATGCCATGCCCCATGGCGGTGATTTTATCATCGAAACCATGCCCGTAGAATTAGAAGCGCCGCAGTTTCCCCAATACTCAAACTTCAAATCCGGGGCTTACATCAAACTGGCCCTCAGCGATACCGGAAACGGCATAGAACCGGAGTTGCTGCCGTACATTTTTGAACCATTTTTTACCACCAAACCCAAAGGTGACGGCATGGGGCTTTCTACAGTACACGGCATTGTGAGCCAGAGTGAAGGGGCCATTACGGTGGACAGTAACCATTTTCAAGGTACAAGGTTTACCATCTACCTGCCCCAGGTTGAACGCAAGGTTGACGATGAAGCAGACACAAAGATGCCGTCAGAATCTTTGCCGGCTCCGAAGACGGTACTGGTGGTAGAGGACGAAACCAATATCAGGCTGTTGGTGCGCGAGTATCTCAAAGAGCGAAACATCAATGTACTCGAGGCCAGCAACGGGAACGAAGCCATGCACGTTTGCGCCAAACACAGGACTCCCATTGATTTACTGATAACAGACATTGTGATGCCGGAGATTAATGGTCCCGACCTCTCCAAACGGCTGATGGCCATGCATCCGGAAATGAAGGTGCTGTTTATGTCCGGGTATGTCGGGGAGGCGTTTACAAACCACAACCTAAAAAAATCTGACGTGGTTTTATTGGAGAAGCCGTTTGGGCAAAACAAGCTGTTAAGCAAAATGCGTGAGGCAATGAGTAAGAAGTAAAAACCAGGGAGTGGGGAGCTATTACCCGCTCGTAGTCAGCCTCAAAGCGATAGCGGAGTGGCGTTAGACAACCGAAGGTCCACTGCGTTGCGTATCTGACTACAAATATTTATACGAGGAGTAAGAACCAGGGAGTGGGGAAAGAGCCCCTTACTTCTTATTCAAGGTAGGTCTACATTAAACCGTGATGGGCAAAAGATGTTCGCTGAATGAGCCTGGAGGGGGTTTGCAACCCCCGATTTAGGCAAAATCAAGGTCGTATTTGGCCCAGATCACGGGTTGCAAACCCGCTCGGAGCAATTTCAAACGGCTTGATGTCATCACCACGATTTAGGGCAGAGCTACCCCTACTTCTTACTTCTTGCTTCCTTCTCCTTTATTTTGGCCAGGGCTTCTTCTTTGAGTTTGCGGCGAAGAATTTTGCCGGCCATATTGCGGGGGAGTTCCCCCCGAAAAATGACCTTGCGCGGTTGTTTGTATTGGGCCAGTCGTTCGCGGCAGAAGGTGCGAATTTCGGAGGGGGTGGCACTTTCTCCGGGAGCCAG
Organism: uncultured Caldilineaceae bacterium; assembly: GCA_964460505.1. Classification (GTDB taxonomy): domain Bacteria; phylum Chloroflexota; class Anaerolineae; order 4572-78; family J111; genus J095. Next base: position 8,496 of record CAYWSS010000082.1, read on the forward strand.
CTTGATATAAGCCGTAATCTTTTCGCCGCGTATACCGTCCGGCAAACCGATTACCGCCGCATCTTCCACCTTTGGATGCTGGTAGAGCACCTCCTCTACCTCGCGGGGATACACGTTAAAACCGGCGCTTAAAATCATATCTTTTTTGCGGTCTACAATATAGAAATAGCCTTGCTTATCCATTTGAGCAATGTCGCCGGTTCGAATCCAGCCGTTGATCATCGTTTCGGCAGTTTCCTCGGGCCGGTTCCAGTAACCCCGCATGATCTGCGGCCCCTTGATTACTAATTCGCCCGGTTCATCAATACCCAATGTTTTGGCGGGATCTCCAACATCCACAACTTTGGCATCTGTACCAAGGATGGGTACGCCAATACTGCCAAATTTTCGCTGCCCTTTGAGCGGGTTCACGTGCGTTACCCCTGAGGCTTCAGTCATGCCGTACGCCTCGGCAATGCGCGCTCCGGTCCGCAACTCAAACTTCTCCATAACATCAACCGGCAGTGGGGCGGCTCCACTGAACACCGCCCGTATCGAGGTTAAATCCACCTGATCGATGGTTTTGTAATTATTCAGCGCAATGAACAGGGCCGGCACCCCGGTAAAAAATGTCGGTCGCTCGGCCACAATGGCATCCACAATTGGCTTGATTTCCGGGCGGGGGATGAGTACCAGGGTGGCCGCCAAATGTACGCCCAAATTCATCAACCCGTTCATGCCGTACACGTGAAAAAACGGCATAATAGCCAGCCCCACATCCTGCGCATCATCGTGCCCGTACAGCAAGAATGCCCGAATCTGGCTAATTCCGGCGATCAGGTTGCGATGGGTGAGCATAGCGCCCCTGGGCAGGCCGGTGGTGCCACCGGTGTATTGCAGGCAAGCCAAATCATCCGGCGATAGTTCTGCTTGAGGGGGATTTTCTCGCCGGCCACTAATCAGCTTCTTGAATGAATGGACCGTGTCACCATACTTTACAGAAACCCATGTGCCTCTGCGGCGCAGCTCCAGCGGAGTCAGCACGCGTTTTACCAGAGGCATGTAATCCTGAATGCCCCCCAAAATAACGTGATTTATGGGCAGCTTTTTCCGAACCGCTTCAATTTGGGGCCAGAACAAATCCAGACTGATAACCGCCTCTACCCCGGAGTCGCCCCACTGGTGAACCAGCTCTCGTTCTACGTAGAGGGGGTTGGTCATCACGGTCACGGCACCCAACGAGAGCGTGGCATAATACGCAACGATGGCCTGTGGGCAGTTGGGCAACATAATGGCCACCCGATCCCCCCTGGAAATACCCAACTGGTGCAACGCGGCCGCAAAGCGGTCAACCTGTTGTTTTAGTTGTTTGTAGGGCATACGCGCGCCCATAAACACGCATGCAATCTGATTGGGGTAATTTTGCGCCGCCGTTGTCAGCAAATCGGGGATGGTCAGGGAGGGAATATTCAATTCGTCGGGAACCTGGTCATCGTAAAATGCCAGCCACGGTTTTGACATTGGCCTCTCTTAATGGACTACTTTTGGGGGTAAACTTTACATCCTTAAGTTCTAAGTCAAGTTCTAATTGACGGGTGTAGCATTGGGCCTTGTGCCCTTTTTACTGCTGTAACAACGCCCACAAGGAGCTTAACTACCCGTCAAAACAAAGTTGACTTAGAACTTAGGAATGGTGCGTAAATAACCTGCCCAATTGGGGCCGGCAACATATTGCGTATTGCGTACTACGTAAAGAGCAAAATTTACGCAATACGCAATACAAGGAAATGGGTAAGTTAATTAATTCTCATTCCTTAATGGTAGCGCACAATTACCAGAATTTCAACCCCCCTGTTTTTCCTACTCAGCAATTCACTACCCGGCATTTTGGCAAATTAACCTTCCCGGAAGCTGTTTTAAAGCCAGGTTGCTCAAATTACATTGTGTCCTTGTGGTATGAAACGATCCTGGCCTGACACCAGGCTTTTGGGAGTGTAAACCGATTATGTGGCTACATTGAAACAATGCCAGATTTTCGTTGGCAAATGAATCCTGCGGAAAATTTGAATCAGGCCCAGGCTCCTACGGGATTTCGAACTGAGGGTTCGGCGTGAGTTTCCGGGGAGGATTGCATCGCCGGTGATTGCATCGCCGGTGATTGCGTCGCCGGTGATTGCGTCGCCGGCTCGGACACGGCTTCCACCTCGTAGGCTAAAACGCAGCCGGCCAGCCAGATGTGGTCGCCGGGGGAAAGGGGGATTACTGCGCCCAGCGGCAGCACTTCGCCCTGAAGGCGCGTGCCAAAACCGCTGCCCAAATCCTCAACATGTGGCAAGCCGTCGCGCCACCGAATTGAGGCGTGCCGCCGCGACACTCGCCGGGCTACTACACCGGAGGGGCGCAAATCTATGTCCGGCGCGGCATTCATATGGCGGTCGCTGCGGCCGATCACAACCGGCTCACCGGGCGACAGTGTAATTTTTTTGCCGCTGCTCGTAACTGTAAGCGTATGGCAAACCCGGTCACTTTTCACCGAAGCCAGCAGCATTGCGGGTACTTTGTCGTAAATCAACCGGATGTTGCCCAACCGAATGTGGTCGCCCGGATTCAAGACCCGGGAAGGGCCAAAACCCAGCCGTTTCTCATTAAGAAAAACGCCTGAAATGCTGCCCAAATCCTCCACGGTATGACAGCCGTTTTCTCCCACAACGGTGGCATGGCGGCGAGAAATAAGATCCGTTTCTTTATCTTCAAAGGCCAGATCAACATCCGGGGGAATACCAATGCCGGGGTCAAAGGAGCCCAGCACTATTGGCCCATCAGCAGGCAAGGCGATGTGCCGCCACGATCCTTCGACGGTGAGCCAGCAAGGATCAGGGTGAGCGTCCGTAGACGTCAACGAGCGTGATCTCAAGCGGGCGGTGTAATGCTTCTGCTGCAACTGTCTGGTTTGAATTCTGGATGTAACCTGCGAGCGCCGACCGGGTTTTCGGCGACGCGCATCATACTCTTCCTGGCCAACGTAGCCGGTGGTGCGGGCCATAAATTTTTTTGGAGATGAAATTGCAACTGCTGGAGTTTCCTTTGCTGCCCGGGCTTGCTGTAAGCGCTCGCTGAGCGCGCCCGTACCGGGTTGGCGATGGGCCGGTTGGCCATTTGTTCCGCCGGCATTTCTTAGCAAACAGTTCTTTTGTAACCGCCCCCATGTGGCCAGCGTATCCGTACGAAATTCAAACGCATGATGAATCATCAGTTTAACGTCGGCGTCTTGTGCGCTCTGCTCAATACAGCGATCCCTGATCTGGCATTTTCGGCAATTGTATAAATTCACAGCGGTTCTTCTTTCAACATTTAACAATAAATTCAAGACATTCTTACGAGATAAAATCCCCCTTTTAACTATTTTAATCAATTTCTACATTCATTTATATGAGTGCTGTATATTGATTGCGTCCGGGTTTAATTTGAAAATAAGCATAAATTTGGTTGCAAGGCAACTTTATGCCACAATATTTAGAAATGAGAATTAATTAACTTACCCATTTTCTCGTATTGCGTATTGCGTAAATTTTGCTTTTTACGGAGTACGTAATACGCAATATGTTGCCGGCCCCAATTGGGTAAGTTATTTACGCACCATTCCAAACCTTCCTGAAAGCTCGGTTTTAGACCAAAAATATCCAATCAGTGAAGTGAAAAGGTTATTTGTTACGCCAAGGCGCAAAGTTTTATTAAGCAAATTCAAAAAAGTATGGTTCAACGTAGATTCGAGGGGTAGGTTGGGTTGAAGAATGAAACCCAACACAATCAGCCCAAGATTGTCGGGTTTCGTACCTCAACCCGACCTACCCATTGCATTTACCCCTCAATTCTGCGTTGAGCCA
>CAYWSS010000083.1:0-12297 GCA_964460505.1 uncultured Caldilineaceae bacterium
ATTAGGAGTGGTCTATGCCCCTGTCCCTCCTCGATAATTCTGCTGAATAAAACTCTCTAAATCCGGAGCGCGAATACGCATCAATCTGTGACCTTGTCCCAGGCGGACGTGAGGCAATGAGCCGTTACGGATCCAACTTTGCACCGTCCGCAAACTCACACTCAAAATGTTCGCCACCTCCTTGGTGGTATAGAGTTTTAATTCCACTGAGGTTGGCTGATCGGATGCGATATGGTTCATTGTTGTGCTGCTCCTGTACTTTGCTGCGCCATCAGTAACTCTACCAATCGCTTGCCATTGTCAGTCATCGTCATTTGTTTCTTATCGCATCCTGGTATCCGATGTAGAATATTGGTAGTATCAATTGTTATCCGTGGAGGAAAAAATGACCCAACAAGTCCAAACCCTCAAAACCAAAATTATGGTGGCTCTGGATCGGCTGCCGGCAGAAAGTTTGGAGTTATTGTTTGAATTTGTGACCATTTTGCAGAACCGAGCAAAACAAGCTCCCTCGCAACCCAACATTATCAAATTAGGTGGTTTGTGGGCCGGGTCTCCAGAAATCACCACCGAAGACCTTGCTGAAACCAGACACGAAATGTGGGCCGGCTTTGGAGAACGGATGCTGTGAACAACCGCTACATTACCGATCCTCATGCTTTGATTTGGCATTTGCAATCACATCCTAACCTATCTCCAAAAGTGCAGACCATCTTTGCCGAAGCTGACCAGGGACAGGTTTTGATTATCATTCCCAGCATTGTCCTGGTTGAGATAATTTATCTGGCCGAAAAGGGTCGGATTGCTCAAAATCCGGTTCAGTCAGTGCTGAAACTTCTACAAGGTGGCAGCAGCAACTACCAAATTGCACCGCTTGACTTACCGACAGCCCAATCGTTGACGCAAATACCCCCGAACAGTAGTGCCGGATATGCCTGACAGGATTATTGCTGCCACTGCGCTGGTATTGAACGGGCCGTTGTTGAGTCGAGACTCGGCTATTACTAAGGTCACACAAATCCAGGTTATTTGGTAAGCAATTGTCGCCGACATATGATATTCCTCAGTATTATTCTCCCCCTTGATAATTTTGCTGAATAAAATCCTCCAAATCTTGTGCCTTAATTCGCACCAGTCGTCCCCCATCACCCAGACGAACATGAGGAAGCGATCCCTCACGTACCCAGCTCTGGAGAGTACGCAGGCTCACATTGAGAATAGCCGCCGCTTCAGCGGTAGTGTACAATCGCAACTCAGTGGGGATTGTGTCTCGATTGTCTTTAAATTGTTTAGTCATTGCTATGCCTCCTAAAATGAATGTGACAAATTTTTGTTTGGCCGACTGGTAGATCGACTGACCGATAAATTGCCGAGTTGATTGGTTGCAGGTTAAGTAGGAATCAAAAAAGCCCAGCTTTGGTGTACAATTACACCGTAGCTGAGCTACAGAATGTGCTAACCTGAGTTATGTTGCGGAAAATTGCTTATGGAGAGAAAATGTGGTAAAGTAATTTCACCTTCAGAGAAGGTTTAGGGAGGCAAGTGGGGCTGTCGATGGAAATTACTTCCAAAGACGACCACCCCCGTCGCTCCCGTTCTAAAGCTGTTGCGAGTCAGAGTCGCAGCAGCTTTTTTGTTTGCCGATTCGGCTCCACCTGATGATTGTGCGACACCTCGCCGTACTCGATATTTGGTGCTTTCCTCAATGAGGACGATTTCTGCCGGGGTGAGCTTGAACCAGGAGACTATTGCCAGGAAAGCATCTGTTCGTCCACGCCGGCGTAGCGCAGGGGGATGCCGGCCAGCATGTCCGCGGTAATCAGCGGCTGCCGGTTGCTGCCGTCGGCGTTCATGACCCAGATTTCCCAGGCACCGCTGCGGTCGGTGAGAAAGGCAATTTGCGAGCCGTCCGGCGACCAGGTGGGGGCGGCATTATTGTAGGAATGGGGCTGTTTGCCGTTAAGCTGCTGCTGCGCCCACTCAATGTACGAAGTTTCGGTAAGCCGCTGCCGGTTGCTGCCATCGGCGTTCATCACGTGCACTTCCCAATGATCATCCTGCCGGTAGCTGACCGCTATCCGGCTGCCGTCCGGCGAATAAACGGGGGAGTGATCATTATAATCTGCGGTCAAAGCCCAGGTGCGATTATCACCCAAATCGAGATGGGTCAGGCCAAAATCTCCGTTGTAAATTACGTGACCACTGTACAGCGGGTCCCAGGCCGGAGACAGGCTGTATTTGTCGCCGGTTAAATCCTGATGCGCTCCGGTTGCCACATCAATCTGTCTCAGTGCCCACTCAGGATCGGGGGGCAGGGTGTAGCAAAATTCCAGCTTGCCGTCTGCGGTGCGTCCAACGCTGGTATCGGTAGCGTTGCGGGGCGGACGTTGATTGCCACACGTCCGCTCAGGCCCGATTCGCCCGCCGTGCTGCATGCTAATGATCAGTTGAGCGCCACCGGCAGACCAGACCGGCGTGCGGGGGTTAAACAGGTTGTCGTGGATCAACCGTTCGCCGGTACCATCTACATTAATCAGCCACACACTACCCAACGAACCGTCCTGGCTGGTTTCCCAGCGCGTGAAGGCCAGCTGCTGCCCATTGGGCGAGATGGCCGGGTCCATGCCGGTGGTCAGGGGTCGCAGGTTGGTGCCATCCGGGGTGACGGCGTAAATGGTGCCGCCGGGGCCGGTTTGGAACACAATGGTTCCTGATAGTAAATTGTTAACGGGCGCTGCACTTGTGTTTAAATTTAAAGAATTTGCCCCGTTATTTTCAACGGAGACATATTCGGGACCGCCGCTGACCCAGCCGGTGCTGCCGTTGGGTAGTTGAACTTGCCACCAGTCGCGGGCGGTATCGTAGGCAATAACGGTAACTTCATTTCCTTGCAGCAGCACATCGATTGCACGATTACTTACATCGGGGCCGCTCCGCACATTAAGCGCCGGGGCTGCCACAGTGAGTGTTGCCGCGTAGTTTTCCTGAGCCACAGCCGCCGATGTAAAAATAGTGGTTATCAGCGCCAGGGCCAGAATTAATGGTCGAAATACTCTTTTTAATTTCATTGCTCAGCTATCCTGATCTCTTAATTCCGGGGACGCATTGGGCCGCCAAAGCGGGACTGCTCGCTTGCTTGATCTTCATCAACAAACGATGCCACCTGGCCCACTACTTTGTCACCTGCCTGCAAATCCGGTGATTCTACGGTCGTCCATTCGCCCTGAACGATGCCGGGGGTTACTTCTATCCGCGCGCGTTGCCCATCCCGAACTACCGTGACGGTATTTTCACCCTCAAACTCCTGCAACGATGAGGTGGGCACCAGCCATTCCTGCTTGTTCAAATCATCGGCAATGGTGGCCACGGCGGTCATCCCGGCTTTAACGCCGTCCAGATTTAAATCGTCCAGCAGCACGGCCACTTCGTAATTTACCACCCCGCTTTGAGAAGAGCTGGTGGGCGCAATGCGGCTAACCTGACCGCCAAACGATTTATCAGGAAAGGCATCGAGAACAATTTGGGCCGGTTGACCGACATAGGTTTTGGCTACGTCCACTTCCGACACGTTAACGGTTAATTCCAACTGCGTCAGATCAGAAATATAGATGGCGGCGCTGATGTCGGTGGTTACTTTTTCGCCCACACCGGCATCAATGGTGGTAATGGTGCCGTCCAGCGGCGCCCGCAGCCGGGAGTAAGAGAGATCTGCTTCTGCTTCCTGCAAATCGATTAGCGCCTGCTCAATGGCCAGTTCGGCGTCGCGGATTTCGCTTTCGGTGGGGCCTTGCAGCAGCCCGGCCAGGTTGGCCTCGGCGTTGGCAATATCAGCCTCGGCGCCGGCCAGTTCGGCGCGGGTCGCGGCCAGGTTTTCCAGATCGCGCCGGGCCTGTTTGATGGCTTTGATGGCATCCTGAACTTCGGCCTCTGAAGCCGGTTCGGTGGAAATATCGTAGCCGGCTTTGGCCACATCATAATTAATGGTGGCTTCCTGCAAATTCATTGCCTGCTGGCTGCTGCCGATATTATCCCGATAGGCAATTTCGTTGTAGGCTTCCTGCGCTTCTCCTAACGTAATAAAGGCTTTGTGCAGTTCGGCGCTCTTTTGAGTCAGCTCGGCTTCGCCGGCCCCGGCCAGCAGGTCGGTGTAACCGGCTTCGGCGGCGGCCAGCGCGGCCTGTGCGGCATCCATTTCGGCGGCGCTGGGGCCATCCTGCAATTCGGCCAGCTTTTCCTGCGCAGAGGCCAATTGGGCCCGAGAGGCGGCAATATCGGCCGGATCGGCCGATTCCATCAACTTGTCAAGGGCATTTCGCTTAACTTGCAGGTTCAAATCCGCCCGTTCCACGGCGCGTTCCAGATCGATGGTTTTCAGGGTAGCCATCAGATCACCCGCCGAAACCTCGTCACCTATTTCCACAAAAATCTCTTCGATTACGCCTTCAACCTCAAAGGTGGCGGCTTCTTCCTCGGCCAGGGCAATGTTGCCGGCGGCGCTGACTACAGTCAGGTCGGTTGCCGGTCGAATGGCCACAGTGCCGGCCTCAAGCGCCTCTGTCCTGGCCTGAGCCGTTGCCTGACCATTGGCAAACCCAAACAGGGTATCTCTGTAAAAATAACCAACCCCGGCCAAAATGGCAATAACAATCAGGATAATCCAAACTTTCTTACTTTTCATCTAACGTGCCTCCAAATTTAATGAACAATGAGTAAAGTTTATTCATTACTCATTGTTCATTGATACCTATTCCGTGCGCAATGCTTCAATGGGGTCCAACTGTGTGGCTCGCATTGCCGGGTAAATTCCAAAAATAAGGCCGGCCAGCAAACTGAAGCCCAGCGCCAACGCCAGCGAATCCGGCTCGATAACCACTGTAAAGGGCATAGCGGGGATATTGCCCAGCAGCGTCGCCAGCCCAAAAGAGAGGCTAACGCCAATCAAACCGCCCAGAAAACAGAGTACCAGCGCCTCGACCAGAAATTGCATCAGGATGTCCGTATCGCGAGCGCCAATGGCTTTGCGCAGCCCAATTTCGCGGGTGCGCTCGGTAACGGAGACCAGCATAATGTTCATAATGCCAATACCGCCAACCAGCAAGCTGATGGCCCCAATTGATCCCAGAAAAATGGTGAGCGTGGCCGAAATATCGCCGGCTGTTTCCAGCAAGCTGGTCTGGTTAAAAATGCTAAAATCATTTTCTGTATCTGCCTGCAGACTGTGCCGCAAGCGAAGGGTGACTTCAATTTGTTTTTCGGCATCTTCCAGCGTTTCAGAATTTGCCCCCTGAACATAAATGCTGGAAACGGTGTAATCGCCCCGGTAGCGCGATCCGTTAAACATCCGCCCCTGAGCCAGCCCAATGGGAATAAAGGCTTGCTCATCCGGCGTGTTTCGGCCAAACCCCCCAGACTCCTCTAACACCCCAACCACCTGAAACGGCTGCGCGCCAATCCGTAAAGTTAGCCCTACCGGGTTTTCACGCTCAAACAGATCTCCGGCCAATTCTGACCCCAACACCACGACCTGGCCCTGGTTTTCAATTTCCACATCTGTCAGTAAGCGGCCCGATGCTATTTCCAGATTTCGTACGGGAAAATAATTGAGCGTGACCCCGGCTACCGTGCTCTGGCTGTTGTTACTGCCGTACACCAGTTGTTCGTTGCCGGTGTACTCCGGGGCAACCATGGCAATATCCGGGTGCAGGCGCTGGTCTTGCAGCGCTCTGGCATCACCCAGAGTCAGGGTTCCCGCCGAACCGCTGGCCCCGGCAATGCCACCGCTGCTGCCGGCCCCGGGCGAAATGGTGAGCAGGTTGGTTCCCTGGCTTTCGATGCGCTCGGTAATGTTGGCGGCGGCCCCCCGGCCAATGCCCATGGTGGTCAGTACGGCAGCCACCCCAATAATAATGCCCAACATAGTTAGAATGGCCCGCATTTTATGGGCAATAATACTTTCCAGAGCAACTTGCAGATATTTAAAAATTTTCATTCACGGTTTATCCTTGTTTCAGGGTACAGGGTATTTGTTCGCCCCCCCTGACAGGGGGAGGGGGGTGAACGCTTGCTTACCAATTGTCACCTGCCGCCTGGCTTTTCTGTCCTCGACAACTTTTCCATCCCTGAGCGTAATCAAGCGTTTTGCCCGTTCGCCAACCAGGGGATCGTGGGTAACTACAATCAGGGTGAGGCCTTGTTGGTGCAATTTACCAAACAGGTCCAGCACCTCATCGCTGGTCTTGCTGTCGAGCGCCCCGGTCGGTTCATCGGCCAGCAGCAGGCCGGGATTGTTGACCAGCGCCCGGGCAATGGCCACCCGCTGCTGCTGTCCGCCGGACAGTTCGTCAGGATTGTGATGGGTGCGGTCGCCCAACCCGACGCGTTCCAGAGCTTCGGTTGCCATCCGGCGCCCTTTTCGGGTGGGAATACCGGCATAAAACAGTGGCAGTTCCACCTGTCGCCGGGCGTTAATGCGGGGCAGTAAATTAAATCGCTGAAACACAAATCCAATTTCGCGGTTGCGCAGATCAGCCAGTTCGTTTTTGCTCAAGTTGCTCGATTCGTTGCCCCGGATTTTGTAGCTGCCGCGGGTAGGCCGGTCGAGCAAACCGATCATATTCATCAGCGTGCTTTTGCCGGAGCCGCTGGCTCCCATAATGGCAACGTATTCGCCCGGTTGCACCTCCAGCGATACCCCTTGCAGGGCATGCACCTGAATATCACCCATTTGATAGGTTTTGGTCATGTCCTCAATCTGAATGAAGGTTAAATTATTTGTCATTGATACATTTCACTTTTCAAATTAGTTTTCCGATTGAAGGGCCGTTGCCTGAAATCCCTCTAACAATTGCTGTGTTTGGGCCGAGTTTAACCGCGCCTCGGGGTGCGCCGGCAGATAGGTTCGCAACGGCATCTTTCCTTCTTTAACCAATTTCAGCGCTTTTTCCGCTAACTTTTCATTAAAGTCAGCATCCCATTCTGAAAAATTGAGTTTCTCACGTCCGTTATCAACATGGTACTGCACAAACCACGATACCGGCGCTACGTGCGAATACCAGGGCCACACGGTTTTGTTGCTGTGGCAATCAAAACAGGCATTCACGGCAAGGGCGCGGGTTTCGGCGCTATTCCAGTTGGGTTCCTGCACAACTGGGGGGTTGGTATGGTTTCGACCCAAAGGCACCAGTTGAATCAGAATGAAACCGGCAAACAAAACAATTGCAGCAATCTTCATGATTTTGACCAGCAAAGGTTTCACAATGTTTTTCTCCCCAATAATATACTATGAAATTATGCAGATTTTGTGCAGAACTGTTGCAAAAGATGTCGAGTTGCGTCGTTAATCTTCCACCCATTTCTGAATTAAACTTAACAGCAGCCACACCCCGGCAAGCAACATTGCGCCGCCAATTAAGCAAATGCTCCCCAGAAGCGCTGAACGAGTCCCCCAGATCAGGCCAATTAATCCGGTGCCAACTACAACCAACACAAATATCACCAGTAACAGAGATGTTCTTTCCCGGCGTTGTCTTTCCTGGCGAATGTTGGTTGGGGGTCGTTCCATATCCATTTTGGTTACCTGCCGTTTGCCGGCTCAGGCAGCCGGCAATTTAATTGTAACCGTTCCCCCCCCGAACGCCAAGCGCTGAAGGCATCTGCCTGCGTTTGAAACCGCCATTGATAGCGCAAATCACCAGAGCAATCGCGGCCAGAACTAACGACAAAACGACGTAAATCAGCCCAAACAACTGCCGGAGCAAAAACGTAACTACCAGAGCATCAACCGGCTCACCGTTGACGGTTGTGCCAACCGTAACCTCAATGTGCTCACCGATAAATCTGGCTGGTTCCGGCCAGCCGCTTATCCAGACTACTGCGAGAATGGTTACAACCACCGCTGCCCCCACTGCAATCTTTTTTTGTTTCGACATTGTTCTGCTCTCCACGTATCTTGCGCCCTGGCGGCTTTGCGTTGATTTTTAGAATGTTCGAAATGTTATTGACCACTACAATATTTCAAGCACTTGCCTCTACTTTACCGCAAAACTATGCAGAATCTTCGTAGAATCGCCGGTTCTCTTTCCTTGAACCACACAATAAAAGAACGCCGTGAGTTTCACTCACGGCGTTCTTTTATTGTTCCAGATTTGCTCTTTTCAGCCAAGCAGGCCAACCAGTTGATCCGGGCTGGTAACCAATATCCCGTAAGCCTGATTCATCAACTGGGCCATCTCCTGCAAAATTTTGACAATCTCCATCCGGCCGCCCTTGATCTGGTTTTGCAGGTAGACGTCGCCTTTACCGGCTTCGCCCTTCAACGCTTCCTGGTGCAGCAAGATGTCCAGATTTCTCAGGTAGGTATTAATACGTTTTAAGCCCGATACAATCTGCCCGGTCCAGATTTGCATATTAAATTCATCAACCGTACTCAGTAATTTATTACCGGCTGTTTCATCTCGCTCCGCATCCTCCGGAATAGCCATTGTCACAGGTTGGGTTCTTTCAACGTCGCCACGCTGAATTTTAAGAGTATTATCGAGAGCGCTAAACAGCCATTTTATCTCTTTATTAACCCAATCCTGATCTTCGCTTTCTAAGCCAAGCGTAACAACCACCCCGGAAATTACCGCTGCGGCCACGGCCATCGGTTGCAGGGTTTGCTTTTTCTTCAATCCCTGTCCCAGTTTTCTTCTGCCGCCTAATTTCTTTTTTGCCGGCGCTGCGGGGGCTGCTTCCGCTTTCAGGGCCGGAATGGATGATTCTTTGGCAATCGGTGTATCGCTGGTGGCCTCGCTCATCAATGAACCGCCAATCAGTCGCTGCACGACGTCGGTCAGTTGGGCAAAGTTTTCTTCCGAGGCGGTTTCATTAAATTCCATCCACTGGATGCCGGCTAATTGATATTCCATTGCCACCGGAATTTCGGTGGTACGCCAAATCAAAGGAATAATCCGCTTATTGTGACGTTGGGCCAAATCCAATTCTTTGCGAACATTGGGCGAGGCCGTCGAGTCAGGGGAAAGAGCCAGCACAAAAACCTGACATTCCCGAATGCCCTCCACAATTTCCCCTGCCCATTGTTCGGCCACCCCGATATTTTCCCGGTCGTACCAGGTTGAAATTCCCTGATCGATCAAGTGTTGGTAGAGCTTCTTGATAAAATTCTCATCCTTGCGTGAGTAGCTGATAAACACGTCGTTTGGCATCGTGGACCCCTTAAATGTTCTATTATTAGATTAAGCGCACCTTTTTTTACCATCCTCAGTAGATCCAAATTCACCCCCTCTAACTCCCCCTCACGAGGGGGAGGACTGAACTTCCCCCCGAAATCGGGGGGATTGAGGGGGGTAAAATACGCGAATACTGCAAAAATTGGATCTACTGATACTACTAAGGATTTTGCAACGAAAATAGCCTTGTCCGGCAATAAAGCCGGCCGTGATTTTATTTAAACCACCGCCAGCACAATGGTCAGGGTAACGACGCTGGCCAGCGTGGAAAACAACACGGTCGTGGTTACAAAATCGGGAATAAGGTCGTACTCCATGGCAATGATAGAGGTGAGTACAGCAGCAGGCATCGCTGCCTGAAAAATGCCTGCGCCACGCTCAATACCGGTTAAACCAAAGGGAATTACCAGCAACAGCGCCAACGCCGGAGCGCCTAATAGCCGTATCCCGCTGACAATTATCACGTCACTACTAAAGTGAAAATCCTTCATCCCGGCCAGTTGCACCCCCAGCGCCACCAACATAGTTGGCACAGTAGCCGCAGCCAGCAGCCCCGCCCCTCTATCAATTGCCGGCGGAATCGAAATATCGTACCAGTTTACCAGCAGCGATGGCACCAGCGCAATCAACGCCGGCGTCTTGAATACGGCCAACACGACCTTAAAGCCACCGCTTGATGGCGTATTGGCTGCCGCTACCCCAATGATAAAAGCCGTGGTCAAAATCGCCAGGAAGTAAACTGTAGCCGCAGTAAACGCCTCTGAACCCAACCGAAATTCGATGATCGGCAGGCCAAAATTGCCCACGTTGCCAAATACAGCAACCAGAATATAAGCCGCAATCATTTTCTCCGAACGGCCCAGTGCCCTGGCCACCCCCCACCCCAAAAGCGCACAGGCAAGATGCACAATCACAATATACGTAACCATTTTTGTGGCCACGGCTGCCGGCACTTCAGCCTTGCCGATAACGTTAAATATTAGGGCAGGGATCAGAATGTAATAAGAATAACGGGACAGAGTGCGCGCCTGCAACCCGAGGCGAGGTCCGGCCAAATAGCCAATGACCACCAGCGCAAAAACAGGCGTGGTAACGTTCAGGAAGATTCCGGCCAGATGCAGGAGCATAGTTTTTTCCAAATGTGGCAGGCTCTACAGAATTTCGCAGGATCAAAGTAAAGAATTTGCCACAAATTGCACGAATTAACACGAAAAAATAAAAAATTAGTGAAATCAGTGTAATTCGTGGCAGATAATACGTTTTTTATAGAGCGATCCTGCAAACTACCAGAGAGCCATGTGGCAGAGAAGAAAAAATGGATCTTCAGGGTTTCAGAAGGTTGGCAACCAAATTGGGTTACAAGTTACAGGTGGCAGGTAACAGTTGCTACTTGCCACCTGTAACTTGTAACCGATTACGTGTGTCAGTTTTGTGGCAAAAACTTCGTGACACTAACCAATTCCTGATTTAGGCGTTACTCAGCAACCTTTTCATTGAGCCGCACCGGTTTGAGCGGCGCATCCTTTGCCAGCAGAGCCAAGGTAGCGTCCAGAATACGCCGCTGCTGGGCTGCATTATGCGGATTGCCCAACGTAGCGCCGCGAGCCAACTGCGTCAGTGTAGCCCGGGGCGGGGCCGTAGGCCGGGTTCTACCGGCATTCCAACTGGTGAGCGTAGTCGCAATGCCACTCATTTCCAGGGCGCGGGCAATCAGTCCACCGGACTGAGAACAGATCGGTCACGCCGGCACAATCAACGCGGCATCCACCGCCTCCGCTTGGGCAGCCTCAACAATGGCCGGGACCGTTTCGTTCACCACCCGCCCCACATCCGGCTGATAGCCCATAAAACTAATCACCGACGGGGCTAATTCCCCAACTTCACCCTGCGCCACTTTTTCTTTTAAAAGAAGTAACGGCAGCAACACCTGCGGATCTTCATTCACGGCTGTGTGATCATAATGCTCGTGGGTGTACGCCAACGCCAAAAATGGAGTACCGGCCGGGAACAGCCGGATACTGTAATCACCCAACGGATGTTGGGCATCAAACGGTTCCTGGCTGTCCGGCAAATATCCGCCCGCCGACGAAATCAGTGCCAGCCGGCTTTTGGCCAGGTCGATGCCCGGCCCGGTGGGGGCGGTCCGGTTCTTTACCTTCGGATACAGATCCCAATTAAACTGACCGTTGGCTTGCCGGTGGGCCAACCAGCCTCGCTCGTAATCGTTTTTCCACTGCTCCAGGTTTTCAACAATTTCCACGCTACAGCCTCCAGGCGAAACAGCTCAGTTATCGAAAATTTTTCTGGTTTGTGATGGCCGGTTGCAGTTCGTTCAAAACCTTCATCACATCCGCCGGTTCCGCTCGCTGAGTATAATCCACGTTGACAAATCTGTAAATAATTGTGCCCGCAGAGTCGATTATGTACGTGGCCGGTACTGGAATCTCCCACGTGTCATCTCCATTTTGGCCGGTAACATCGTGCCCAATCTTTTGGAATATCGCCTGAAGCGACTCGCCAATGTTAAACACCAACCCCCACCGGCGAGCAACCGTGTTGCCCACATCGCTAAGCACCTGAAATGTTAAATTATGTTTTTCCACCGACAATAGCGAACTGTCCGGCCGGTTGGGCGAAATAGCCACCAACTGCGCCCCGACCGCCTCAATTTCCGGCAGCGCTCCTTGCAGGGCACGCAATTCCAAATTGCAGTAGGGGCACCATGCCCCGCGATAAAAGCTCACTACCAGCGGCCCGTTTTTTAACAACGCGCCCGATGAAACCGGTTTTCCGGTGGCGTTAGACAACGTAAATTCGGGGGCCTTGTCGCCCACTTGCAAACTGGTTTCAATCAGATTGGCCTGCTCCCAGCGCAGGGCCTCTTCGTCCATTATTTTCTGCGCATGCGCCGGTCGTTTGGCAGCCCGTTCTTCACGCGCTTTTGTTAATGTTTCATTCAATGACATTGTTATTCTCCTTTTTTAGTTGAGTGTTCATCTATATATTTTTAAAATTTTGTAACTACTTCGACAATGTTAAGTTACCGGAGGGTTGGAGTTGTTGAGGCGAG
>CAYWSS010000084.1:0-12297 GCA_964460505.1 uncultured Caldilineaceae bacterium
AACGCCCACAAGGGGCTTAACTACCCGTCAAAATCAACTTGACTTAGTACTTAGGAATGAGAATTAATTAACTTACCCGTTTACTCGTATTACGTACTGCGTACACCTGCACTGACCCGCAGGGGTCCGGTGCAAGTGTTGCGTATAATTTTGCTCTTTACGGGTACAAATTCAGTGAACCCGTCAAAATCGCGCTCGGGCCGGTCTCTTGACCGCGCCCGCTTAGGTGGCTCGGCCGGAGACCGGCCACAGCACCGGGTTTACTGAACCTGTGCCTTTACGGAGTACGTAATACGCAACACACAATATGTTGCCGGCCTCAATTGGGTAAGTTATTTACGCACCATTCCTTACGGCAATAAATCCACCCGATTCTTGCGCACTGGAGAAACCATGCAATCTAAACTTGACCTTTTTCCGTTGGAAACCACCGTCGATTCGCACGGTCAATTAACCCTCCGTGGGCACCGGGCTACAGCCCTGGCGCAGCAATACGGGACCCCCCTGTACGTGTACGATACGGCAACTATTCGACGGCAAATTGCAGCCTACCGGCAGGGCTTGTCTGCCTACTCCGGCCCAACGCAGTTAACCTATGCCAGCAAGGCGTTTCAATGCACGGCTCTGGCTCAATTGATGACCGAGGAAGGCGCAGGGCTGGATGTGGCCTCGGCGGGAGAGATTTTTATTGCCCAAAATGGGGGCGCAAACCCGGCCAACATGCATCTGCACGGCAATAACAAAACACCTCTGGATTTACAGGAGGCGCTGCGGGCCGGCGTGGGACGAATAGTGGTAGACAATACCGATGAACTCCGCTTGCTGACTCAATTGGCAGTCAAGCAATCACAGCCGGTTAACATCTGGCTGCGTGTTACACCGGATGTGGCCGTGAAAACACACCACCAACACACCGTTACCGGCACCGCCGACAGCAAATTTGGATTTCCTATCGATGAGATTGAAACTGTTGCCGGAGATATTCTGGAAACCGCCAACCGATCACCGGTGCGATTGGTTGGTTTGCATCTCCATCTTGGGTCACATTTTTGTAACGCCGGCCCGGTGGCGAAAGCGTTGCAAAAGTTATTTGATATAGCTCACTCACTACGCGAAATACATAGCTGGCATATGCAAGAATTGAGCCCCGGTGGAGGGTGGGGGGTCCGCTACCTTCCCGATGATCCACCCATACCCGTTGAACCTTTTGTAGCCGGCATTGTGGAAGCGGTTGAGGCCGGATGCCGTAAACAAGGTTTATTGCTGCCAACGCTTGTTTTGGAGCCGGGGCGTTCGCTGGTGGCTCAAGCGGGGGTAGCGCTGTACACAGTTGGCGGACGCAAGGTTATTTCAAATGTGCGCACTTACGTCAGTGTCAATGGCGGGGTGGCCGATAATCCCCGTCCGGCCATGTACGGGGCAAAATATACGGCGCTGCTGGCCAACAAAACCAATCAGCCTGATGAGGAATCTGTGACGGTGGCCGGAGCCTATTGCGAATCTGGCGACATGCTCATTCAAGATGTTGAGCTGCCGGTTGCCGAACCGGGCGATACGCTGGTAATACCGGTGGCGGGAGCGTATCAGCTATCGATGAGCAGTAACTACAACGCGGCTCTGAGGCCGGCCGTGGTTTTTATTGATGGAGAAATTGTAACGCTAGTTCAACGCCGCGAAACGTTTGAAGATTTAATCTGCCGCGATTCAAAAATTTCACGGGCTTGGTAGAGGCTGCTTGCTGCTTGTTACACGCCGCCTTCTACGGGGCGCGTCCCTGGCTGTTTTGCTCGCGCACATCTGGTTTTGAAAAACCCAATTTGCGCAGAATTGAGTTACCTTTTCGGGATCCCGCCGGGAAAGAATCACTCACAAGCTGATTTCGGAAAAATGCTTTTAACAACTGTTCGAGCCGTCTTTGGTCGACACCACTAATCAGTTTGCCATTGTGCGCCACAGAAATGGTGCCTGTCTCTTCGGAGATAACCACGGCGATAGCATCGGTGGATTCGGTAATGCCTAAGGCGGCCCGGTGCCGGGTTCCCATCAGGCTCATATCGGTAGCCATGCCCCCCCCTAATGGCAACACAACGGCGGCAGCCACTATTTTGTCCCTTCTGATAATTACACTGCCGTCGTGCAGCGGATTTCCGGGGTAAAATATGGTCATCAGCAGCATTGAATTGATGATTGCGTCTAACCGCACCCCGGTTTCAATATGGTCTTCCAGCCCGGTTTCGCGTTCAAACACAATGAGACCTCCATGCTGAAGTTCCGAAAGTGCCGCCGCAACCTGGCTGACCGCGTTTATAGACTCTTCAATTTGAGTTTGCGGCCGACCTGCAACCAGAATTTTACCGGTACGTCCCACCCGCTCTAAGGCGCGCCTCAATTCCGGTTGAAAAATAACGGGGATTGCTACCAGCAACGCGGGGAGCGCTTTGTCAACAAGCCAGCTAAAGGCGGTGAGTGTTTTCAGTACGCTGGCCGATATTACGGCCAATATCGATAAGATCAAGATGCCGCGCAAAAGCTGAACCGCTCGCGTGCCCTGGAGCATGGTAAGAATCCAATAAAATACCAGCGCTACCAGCAGTATATCGATGATGCTGACAAGATTAAGGCTGGAAAAAATAAAATACAACTCAGACAGCACGTTTTACCTATCCTAACGCAACAGTTCTAAATTAAAATCTCAAACCGGTCCGGGGTTGGCCTTTTATGCTCTCCCGCCACCAATCTGCGACAGCAGCCGGTGGTATCCCTCAACATCATCCGGCCCCAAATTAATAATGGCCTGAATCGTTTGAATCGCCTGATCTCTTTGTCCAACCTCAAGCTGCATTTCGCCCAAGGTATCATACTCAGAGATGGCATCTTTTGTACGATCATTCTGTGCATAGGCGACTGCTAACCGCTGGCGAAGCGACATATCATCAGGGTAAAGTGACACCAGATCTCTGAGCAGATCCAGGCCGGCGGTGGGGCTCTGCCGCTGGTAAATATCCAGCAAATCATCCAAAATAGCCACGGCTTCCGGTTTTCTGACCTGTTTATAATACAACTCAACCAATTGACGCATGATTTGGGAGTCGCTGGGTGTCAGCGTGTAAAGTTCCTCAAAGGCGGTTGTGGCTCCGGCCCAATCAAAGCGTTGGTTGTAAATATCTGCAATGCGGGTTAAAGCTTCAATTTTCCAGCCGTTGGCATTGTCCAGAGAAGCAGATAATCTTATGGCTTCGTTGTATTTTTCAATGGCCCTGTCAACCTGGGCCAGTTGATAGTATGAGTTTGCCAGCACCAGATACTGCTCCAGAGCTTCTTCTATTTTGTTGTAAGAGGTGTACATATCAATTAGTTTTGCCCGAACGGTAACATCCATCGGAGCCAGTTTTAAGATCTTATGATAAATGCTTATGGCCTGATCCGCCTGATTGCGCATTTGGTATACTTTTGAGATGAACAAGTACTTTGTAATTGCATCATCAGTGCGGTCTTGTTTGAGCATTATCTCTGCCAAACGGGCGTGGAGCGGCAAGAATGACGGCACTTTCTGAATAGCCCGCAAACACTCTTCTGATGCAGTCAACAGGAAGTTTTGTTTGATGTAATCGGTAGTGGCAGAAAGTGTATTTACCATTACTTCTGTTTCCGGGGTTTCCAGATATTCGGCCAGGCTCATGGTATTATCGTCTTCAGACAAGCTGTTCATACGCGCCCGGGCATCGTATACTTTGCCTTCCCAGCTTGAACCGGCAAAGAAATTTTGCACCGAAGAAATAAATATCTTAATTTTGTCGGACGCGTTTCTGGAGAGAAAGTTATCGGCATAAGTATTGTAGGTTTGGGCCAAATTATAGTATCTGTTGCCACTTACGGTTTGCAAATCTATGGCAGACAGAGCATCTACAAAATGGCGTACCGCTAAATCAAAATCATTGATGGCAAAATAGGTTTCTCCCAAAGAAAAATTGGCGCTGGCCGCAAAATCTTGATCTGTAACGGCGACATCCAGATTTTCAGCAGCTTCGCTTAACTGCCCTTGTTCCCGGTACAATAATCCCAAATTAAAATAGATGGCCGGTTGTTCCGAACCACTATCAATCGCTTGATGATATAATTTTATTGCCCCCTGCCGGTCATTTCTACTTTGCATATCTACAGCTTGCATGATTATAATGGCATTCGGGTCGTCGTTATCCTCAAAAATAAGATTGGCCAGTTCTCCCAACGCCTTCTGCCGCGCCGATTCAACCAGGCCCCCGGCAGGTTGCTGTTCTGGAGCGGCAGGCTCATCGGCAATAAACAAATCATCCAGATCAAACAGATCGTCCTCAGAAGATTCATCGGAGATTTCAAAAACATCTTCCGGCTCTTCCGGCGGGGGGGTATCGCTTATTTTGTGGGCTTGAATTGCCTCACCCGCCCTTAAAGCTTCTTCTGCGGCTATAATCCCGGGATCCTTGGGTAGTAATTCCGCCGCAACTTCAAGATAATTTGCGGTTTGAACCGCATCTCCCCGCCGTTGAAAAATAGCCGCCACGGTTAAGAATTCGCGGGCCGCTATCCGGGTTTTACCCTGCCGCGAAAATCCTTCGGCCAACCTGCGGTGGGCGTCAACATGGCCGGCAATCAGTTTGGTAGAACGTGTCCAAAAATCTATGGCAGTATCCAGCTTGTTTCGAGAGGCATAAACGTTTCCCATTCGCAAATAGGTTTCGGCGGCGGCATCCAGTTGTCCGGTGCGTTCCTGTAAGTCTCCCATATGGTTCAGCGCATCCAGGTTTGTGGGGTTAATTTTTAGGGACTGAACAAAAGCTCTTCTGGCTAAATCAGACTGCCCGGCAGATAAGGCTGCCCGGCCAAACCCAATAATGGCCGGCGCGTTATTAGGAAATTCAGCCAGGGCAAATCGATAGGCTTTCATTGCCTGCTGCCAATTACCCTGCTCGCTAAAACGATCGCCATGTATCATTGCTGTTTGAAATTTGCGTTGATCACCTGCCACGGTTATGCCTCGCTTTGAAAAATTGATTATCCTAATTGTTATCTGCCAGTAACAGCGCCAGAACTCCCTTTTGGGCGTGCAGCCGGTTTTCTGCCTGTGGAAACAGCAGCGACTGGCCGCCGTCGGCAACTTCGTCGGTAATTTCCTCGCCACGGTGGGCGGGCAGGCAGTGCAAAACTACGGTTTCCGGCCTGGCTTGAGCCAGCAAATGGTTATTAATTTGATACGGCGGGAACACTTTCAACCGCCCGGCAGATTCTTCTTCCTGCCCCATACTGGTCCACACATCTGTATAAATTATATCAGCAGCCTGCACAGCTTCAACCGGATTGCCGGTAACGGTAATATTCACTTCAGTCTCTTCGGCTATGCTTTTGGCTTCGTTTAAAATCATGGGCGGCAGTTGGTAATTTTTTGGCGTGGCAATAGAAAAATGACCGCCCAGTTTGGCCATAATTGTAGCCAAAGAGGTTGCCATGTTGTTGCCGTCGCCAACATAGGCCATTTTCAAGCCTTTTATTTTGCCAAAATGTTCCCAAATTGTAAAGACATCCGTCAGCGCCTGGCAGGGGTGATTGTAATCGCTCAGGCCGTTAATAACAGGGACTCGGCTGTATTTGGCCAGTTGCAAAATGTGGTCGTGAGAAAAGACGCGGGCCATAATGCCATCAACGTAGCCGGATAATACCCGGGCCACGTCAGGCACGCTCTCGCGTGTTCCCAAACTAATTTCATTGGGAGACAGGTAAAGCGCCTCGCCTCCCAAATGGAGCATGCCCACTTCAAAAGACACACGGGTACGCAGAGACGGTTTCTGAAAAATCATACCCAGCACTTTGCCTTTTAGTATTGGCGGGTTGCCACCGGCCTTAAATTCGTCTTTTAGTTCTTTGGCTTTGTGGAGAAACTTCCAAAGCTCCCCGGCAGAGAAATCAGCGATATTTAGAAAATGTTGCATTGCCTGAAACTTCCTTTTTAATTTGTATAGTTGTAAAAATGGGATTAGATCATAGTGACCATAACATCACGGGGATGAGGTAAAACCGTGGTCTGAAGATCAAATTTAGTATACCACAAACGGAATGGAGCGCCAATGGTGGCGGTTTTTTGCAACTTCAAGCCGAACGTAAAAACCTCACCACAGCTACGCCAATGGCAAGGTTTTTGCAATTCTGTATTGCCTGCAAGCCGGAATTTTCCCAACCGGAATAGATTGTCTTGATCAGTGCGCTGCTAATTGTAGTAGTATTTTTCACTCCACTGCAACAATTTTTCCAGATACCGCGATTTCATTTGTTGGCTGGCCATCGCCTGTTTAATAGGGGGCAGCTTCAGGATTACGCCCAGAATAGCGGCCATCGCCCGATGGCTGGCCAGGGCATTGTTGTCAAAAATCAGGTTAGGCAGCATCCCGCGCTCAATAGCCATAATCACCGTGCGATGTGAGGAATCAACCGGCGTAATCACCCGTTTCGGGCGGCTTTTTAGCTTAATGCTTTCTTTGGAACAAACCCGCACGCACACTCCACACCCCAAACACAGATCCTCATTCAGGCAGGCCATGCGCATTTTGGGGCGATGAGGATTGTTGGCCGAAACCAGCGTCATTGCCTCTACCGGGCAAACATTTACGCATTTCCCGCAGCCGTTGCAATCTTTGGTATCAATCTCAGGGATAAAGTTTGAGGTGTGAACCGGATTAAGAAAGGCAAACCTGCGGGCCGCAATCATCGCCTCGCAGCAGCAGCCACAGCAGTTGCAAATAAAATTGACACTGTTCTGCACATTTTCGCCAAACTGCACCAGGTTGTTGTCCTGCGCCTGCGCAAGCAAATCCAACCCCTCCGATACCTCTACCTCTCGCGCAAAACCGTTTCTGATGAGAGCGCCCGCCGTCGTGTTAAATGTCATGCAAATATCCATTGGCGCCTTGCATGAGCGCCCCACGTGCCCCATCTTGTGCCGGCAGTAACAGACCCCAACAGCCCGGTGAGAGGCACGACTAATCACCTCGCTGGCGCGCTCGTAATTCAGCACGTGCAGCGCGTTGCCGTTGAGCATCTGCTCCTGCACAAACACCCGCCCTAATTGCGTTTCTCCCTGTGTAAACAGGGATTTGATAAACTCTTCCTCCACATTCATATACTGGTAGAACAGCTCGCTCAAAACTTTTTGGTTAATGTCTCCCCGCACCCGCATCAGCGAAAACTCGAAGAAGCCGGCCATTGGCGGCGGCAGCACATAGGTTATCTGCCCATGTTCATCTTCAATATCCACCAGAATAGCTCGCCCGGCCAATTCATTCAGCACCTTTTGGGCCTCTGCCTGATTGGTGCGCCACACCTGGGCGGCCTTCTTTACGGTAAAGGGTCTGATGGGCAACAGCGCTACCAATTCAGCTTCTTTCTTGCTGAAAAGCATCTTCAATATTTCAAACAAAACGTCCGACGGGGGAGCCCCCTGGGGAAAGCGGTTGAGCCTGTCAACCAGTTGGTGGTACCCTGATTTAACGGTGTAGTGTGCCATATTGAACTCCTTTGTTCATTATCTCACTATTTTATTTACACCTCTATTTTACCACATTTTCACTTAAAAAATTTGACTTATATTCAGTAAAAGTAATTGGCACTTAGGCAGTTTCAAAAAAATAATGCTCCCAAATTCGTGAGGCGTGAGGCGTGAGAACTCCTGACGTAAATCCGTCACGTATCACGCTGGCGTAGAGATTTGGAAGAATTTCACCTGTCCGGACCAACAGGTACTGGAAAATTCTGAAACTCCCATAAGGTTGATGCGTATGGAGGGTATCCCTGGCGCTGCCGCTGTTTCTCTGTGCGTCAGGGTAAGCTGGAACAGGCGTAATTACCGTGCAAAAGGTCAGGTTGCCACCGTTTGTTCCGATCCGTTTTCCACGACAGGGTCATCATTTTTTGGATAAGGCGTTTGCCGCAGCACCTTGGAATATCCGTACGAGAATAACTCGCGGCCGGTAGCCGTTACCGGCACGGCAATAATTGCCCCCAAAAAGCCAAAGGAGTGAAACCCAACCATCACGCTGATAATTACCACCAAGGCCGGTAACTCAACAGCTCTGCCCTGAATTTTGGGAGTCAGCACCATATCTTCCATTTTCTGGATGCCGGTGTAGGCCAGCGCCACAAATATGGCAAACAGCAAATGATTCATGTCCTCAAAGCGGGTTGAGCCGTGAAACAAGGCAATTATCACCGCCGGCACTGCAGCCAAAATCGGTCCCAAATTTGGAATAATTTCCAGCACCCCGGCAATTACGGCCAAAGCCAACGCCTCCGGCAAACCGAGGAGCCAGGCTACAGCCCAGGTAACCAGCCCCACAGCTACCATGACCCCCAACTGCCCCACGATGTAACTCTTCCAGACATTGCCAATGCGTTTGAGCAGCATGGCCACTTCAAATTCGTAGCCGGGGGGAATGATGTTGAGCAGACCCGCAAACAGGCGCGATCCTTCGGCGCTCATGTAAACGGCGTAGGTGAAGGTGATAAAAACCGCGAAAACTATCGAAATCAGCAGCCCCAAACCCTTGATTAGCAAATTGGCCGTAGTGCCAATAGAGGCCGACACAAATGCAATAATCTGTTCGCCGGTTGGCATCAGTGATTTCAAATCCAGATTTTCCAGCGTCACCAATACCGGTCCCAACAGATTGGATAAATCCAGCGGTACACCCAGCACTTTGACTGTTTGCATATATTCCAGGGCGGCAATTAACCACTCCCGCAACGAAGCAATCACCTCGGCCATGTTAAAACCCAGTTCTACCAGCGAAGAGAGAAACGCCAGAAACAGAATGGGCAAACTGATGATAACAATCAGAAAGAGCAGGTAAATGAGCGCAATGGCTGCGCCCCGCGCCATTCGAAACCGGTTGTGGAAAACGCTAATGATGGGCTCGGCGATGACGGCCATTAACCCGGCTATTATCAGGTTGGGAATAATATTGCGGGCCAGATAAACTACCAGCCCCAGCACCAATGCCATCAGCGTGGCCACAATCCATCGCGTGCGGTCGCTCCAGGTTGTGTTTACTGTCATTATATCCTCTTAGAATCCAAAAATCAGCGGAGCCAGCACCACGGTTACAATGCCCACCAGAATGGTTAGCGGCACGCCCAATTTTACATAATCCGTAAATACATAATTCCCCGGTTTGAACACCATCATATTGGTTTGATAGCTGGTAGGCGAAATAAAGGCCGACGAGCCCATCATCAGGGCGATGGCAAACGGCATATAATTGATGCCTAACTGCCCCGCCAGCGACACCGAAATAGGGAACATCACCGCTGCCGCCGCCACGCTGGTGGTCATATTGGCAATAATGGCCGCCCCCGCAAATATTGCAGCCAGGGCCAGATACGGATTATCCCCACCAACAACCGCCAATATATTGGCAATGGCGTCCGACAACCCCGATGCCGTTACCGCTGATTCCAGCCCCACCGCCGAAGCCAGCACCACCAGCGTGCCAAACTCTACGCTTTTGCCGGCGGTACGCAAATTCATGCAGCCGGTCATCAACAGGGCCAGCGTAGCCAGTAACGCCGCGTTAAGCATGCTCATCAAACCCAAAGCCGCTACGGTCACCATCGCCAGAACAATCACCATTGCCATGATTGCCCGTTCGGTGCGCTGCACTCTGTAGCCGCGCAGCCGCCGGACCAGCGAAAAATCCGTTTCGAGGCGATTCTCGTAAAAGAAAGAGGAGTTTACCTCCAAAATTGCGTTATCGCCGGCTTGAATACGAATATCTTTAATCGCTTTATCCGGCGGGAGACCATCCCTTGAAGCAGCCACCAATTTAGCTTGAAGGGAATCACGTCGAATCGGCAGATCGGACACCTTGCGGTCAACGACCAGATTTTGAGGCGATATCACCACTTCTACCAGCCGGTGGGTGTGCCGCTGGGTTACCATTTCAACCGCAGACACATGCGGAATTAAGCCAATGGTTGACCACAGGGCCGGCAGCGAGTCAACATCAGTGGCAAATGTCAGAATATCACCACCTTGCAATATGTGGGGGTCTTCGGGGGGAGGCTCCTCCTCCGACGCTGCTTTCGAGCCGTGCTTGAACATCTTGCGGAAACGATTCATTGTTTCCGGGGCTTCATCCGTGCGCTTAACGATGGCCCGCCGCAAACGTTTGATTACGTCCGGTTCGCTGGACGTTTCTTCCTCCAGGGCATTGTGTACCCACTGGCGAAGGGTGACTGTGTCTTCGTTAATCTCTTCTGTTTCCGGAAAATCCGAACGGCGAATTGACAGGAGTTCGTAACCTTCGGCCTCGGCAAAACCGGCCTCTTTTAGCGTTTTTCCCTCAATCAACGAGCCGGCCTCAACCACAAACTCTGCCGCGTAGATTCGCTTTTCACCGTCTTCGTGTTCATCATCTTTGGCGGCAGGCAATAGCCATTTACCGGCAAAGATAATAAAAGCGATGCCCAGAATTGCCGCCGGAACTCCCACCCAGGCCGGGTCAAAAATGGTCAGTTCCCGCATGCCCGGCGCGCCGGGATTACCGGTAGCCAGTTGGTCGGCAATCAAGCCGGCAATGATCAGGTTGGTCGAGGTGCCGATGAGCGTAGAAACCCCACCCAAAATTGAGGCGTAACTGAGCGGAATGTACAGTTTGCTCACGGCTAGCCGGGCGGTGCGTCCCAAATCGCGGATAACGGGAATCATCATGGCCACCAGCGGCGTATTATTTAAAAAGGCGCTGCCCGCCGCCACCGGGATCAAAATACGCAGCTGGGCTTGAAGCAGAGACTTTGGAAATCCGATCATGCGATCGGCAACCAGGGTAATGGCGCCGGTGGAATACATGCCGGCCGCCACCATAAACAGCGCCCCCACCGTTATCACCCCGGCGTTGGAAAAGCCTTTCAGCAGGTCAGCCTCCGGCCCTAAATCCAGGGTGATGGCCGCGGTCAACGCCCCCAAAAAGATGATCCAGGCCGGATATTTGGTTTTAATCAGCAGGGCAAACAAAACAATTAAAATACCCAACGTGATCCAGGCATCTAATCCCATAATTATATTCTCCGTAATAAACTGGTTAATCCTTTCTCAATTGTTTGTTAGTTCGGGTAACAAATAACCTCCATCTCTATTTATTGTCAATTATCATACAAACTTAAGATTACCCGGCTGCCAGATCCTATCGAACCCGTATTCCAGGGGATTATATTGACGCAGGAGAATCCAGAGTTTCTGCGGAAGCTGATTTGGCTCGTTTTCCCAATTCACCGGCGGTGGGCATTAGCACCACCAGCCCGATAACGGCGATGACCATCAGGTAGGTAATCACGTCAAGACCAAAATTCTGCCCGGCCACCACCAGCGCCGCCGAGATGTTGCGCTGGGCTGTGCCCAACCCCATCACGCTGCGGGTACCGCCATCGGAGCCACCCAAAAAGTAGCCAATGATCAACGAAACCACAATAAAGATGATCCCGGCCAGAAGACCCAGCGAACCGACCAGAGCGATCATATCCTTAAAATTGAGGACCAACCCGGCCACAGTCAGCACCAGCAAGGCAATGTTAGAAGCCATACCGAAGGTCGGCTGTATTTTGGCTGCGGCCTCTTCGTAACGGGTATTGATGAACAGGCCGATAGTCAGCGGAATCAACATCATCACAATCAACGATTGGGCGATGTCCCATGGGTTCACTTCCACCCCGCCGAGCAGCAGGGGCAGAACAATCGGTAGATAAATGATAGTGACCACCATCAACAGCACCATCAAGCCCACCGAAAAGGCCGTACTGCCTTTGGCCACTTCTGCCAGCTTGGGCAAAAAGGGCGCGCCCGCCGCCGTGGCCAGCAAAATCAGGCCGATGCGGATCGGTTCATCCAGCGGGATAATCAGGGTGATTACAATGACCACCAGAGGCACCAGAATAAAGTTGCCCACCAGGGCCAAAATGACCAGTTTGACGTTTTTGAGGGGAGCGATAATTTGCGGCATTTTCAGGCTCAAACCCATACTGGCCATACTGCCAATCACAAAGACCAGCAGTGATAACATCGCCAGGATTTCCAGAATTTCGGTCACGATTTATTCTCCCATTTAGTGTTAACAAGGAACGAAGCCTCAATACTACCTGAAGCTCTGCTCCTTATGAGGTTTTATTGTTGGGACATCAACATGCGCACTTTTGCTTCATCGTCCTCGATCAGGTCGCCGGATATATCGGTGACAACCTGTTCGTAATGGTTACGAAGCCCCCCCGTAACCGGAATAAATC
>CAYWSS010000085.1:0-12296 GCA_964460505.1 uncultured Caldilineaceae bacterium
AAACATGCGGGAATGACATCTCAAAAGTTCCGTTCTCTTTCTGTTTTCAGTATAGTTAGCCTCGAAGCGATAGCGGAGTGGCGCTAAACGACCAAAGGTCCACCGCGCTGCGTATCTGACTACAAACATTTTATACGAGGAGCGAATTAATGAAAGAAACAATCTGTTATGTTAACGGCAACGTTTTACCTATGAAAGATGCATCGTTGCCGGTGCAGGATTTGGCAATCTTAAGAGGTTACGGTGTTTTTGATTTTTTGCGTACCTATAATAGAAAACCGTTTCACCTCCGCGACCACCTGCTCCGGTTGAAACGTTCAGCAAATCTGATTCAAATAGAGTTGCCCCACCCGCCGGATGAAATTGAAGCCATCATTCTTGATTTGTTAGCCCGCAATAATCTGCCCGAAGCAAACATCAGGATTGTGATCACCGGCGGCGTGTCCAACGATTCGGTAAATGCCGTGGCATCATCCGGTTTGCTGGTGTTGGTGACCCCGCCACGAATTTACCCGGAGGACTATTATCAACGGGGAATTAAGGTAATTACGGTGGAAACGGATCGGTATCTTCCCCTGGCAAAAACCATCAATTATATTCCGGCATTGCTGGCTTTGAAAAAGGCCAAAGCCCAGAATGCTGTTGAAGCCCTGTACGTAAATCAGCAGAAGCATATTCTGGAAGGTACAACCACCAATTTCTTTGTTTTTCACGGCGAGCGGCTTATCACCCCCAAAGACAATATTTTACCCGGCGTAACCCGAGATGTGGTGCTGAAACTGGCCAAAGCCCGGTTTGAGGTTGTTGAGCGTCCGATTCTGTTTGAAGATGTTACTCAAGCGGATGGCGCATTCGTCACGGCCAGTAACAAAGAAGTTATGCCGGTCTGCCAGGTCAATGATGTCCCCGTGGGCGATGGATTCCCCGGCCCCAACCTCCGGCTGTTGATGCAGGACTTTCGGGAACTTACGCGGGGGCAATAAGTGGGGTGTCTCCTTTGAACTTTGCTCAACCCAATTTGACACATCCCCTTATATGGAATTATAATGGTTTCGCTCAAAGAAACTTAATTTCCCTGAACGAAACTTGAATATAATTTAGTTGTATACAGTTTAAGTTGTATCTGCGGCGAGCCAACAGTTTTTCTGCGCCACTACATCTCCAATGCCTTTTGAATGTACTCATATAATATAGTTGTAGCTTGTAGCTGTTTGTAAAATTCAGTCTATGTCAGACACCCAAACAACTTCAACTTATCGTGTAGAAAGTTTGGCGCGCGGCCTGTCTGTGTTGTCATCCTTTTCTATTGAGCGGCCGGCCCTTAGTTTAACTGATGTTTCCCAACACCTTGACCTAAACAAAACCACTGCTCTGAGAATACTCTCCACCCTTGAATCTTTGGGATACGTTAAGCGCGATCCGCAAACAAAGTTATACCAGCCTGCCCTGGCAGTGTTTAAGCTGGGTTTTGTGGTATTGGATACTTTAGAAGTACGACAGGTTGCCCGGCCTTACCTGAAAAGATTGGCCGACGAGGTTAAAGAAACAGTAAACCTGGTTATTTTGGACAACTATGAGGCCGTATATATCGACCGGGTAGGGAGCAAATATACCGTCAATGCGAGCCGTCCCATTGGCTCGCGATCTCCGGTTCACTGCACATCTACCGGAAAGGCGCTGGTGGCCTTTTTGCCGCCCGACCAACTGGAGCAAACTGTAGCCGGTATTGATTGGATTCGTTACACTGAAAACACCATCTTAACTCCGGGTGCCTTGAGGCAGGATTTGGAGATGGCCCGACAGAATGGTTATTCTGTAAGCAGAGGCGAGCTGATTCCGGACCTGTGGGCGGTAGCCGCCCCAATTTATGGGAATGATGGCCAGGTGACGGCCGCGGTAAATATCTCAATTCCTGCCCATCGGGCATCCGACAAAAAAATCAAGAGCCAATTTGGCCCCAGAGTTGTAAAAGCGGGTAATGAAATTTCCCGGGCTTTGGGGTATTTAAAACGGTAGATAATTTATTGATAAGATGTTTAACCTTGAAAGGGGGGATGCGGCAAAAAATTAAAATGCTCTACATTCAGTGTGTATCTATTAAACTTATTATCGAGGAGGATGTTAAAAATGAAGAAGTATTTTTTGTTAGTAATGATTGCGGTAATGTTGGCTGTGCCGGCTGCTTCTGCTGCGGCTCCGTTGATGCAGGGTGAAGATTACACCGTGCAGGCGGACGATTGGCTGAGTAAACTGGCCGATAAATTTTTGGGCGATGTGCTGGCGTACCCGGCCATTACCAACTACACCAACCAGAAACACGCCGAAGACGATAGTTACGCCAAAATCACCGACTCTAACGTGATTGAAGTAGGCGCAAAGATTTATATCCCCACCCCGGAAGAGGCCGAAGCTTACTTTGCCGGCTCCGCCGAAAGCTTTGGCGCCGGTACAATGAAAATTGGGGCAATTGTGCCCCTGTCCGCGCCGGGTTCGGTAACAGGCGGCACGGCTATGAAAGCTGCCATGGAAATTGCTCTGGAAGAGATTAATGCCGCCGGCGGCGTTTTAGGCGAGCAAGTTGAAATGATCCTGCTTGACAGCGAAGGGTTGCCCGAACGCGGCGCCACCGCTATGGCCCGCCTGATCAACCAGGAAGGCGTTGTAGCCATAGCGGGCGCTTACCACAGCGCCGTGGGTTTGGCCGCTAAAGAAGTAGCCCACGACAACCACGTCCCCGTGGTGTTTGCCGAAACCTGGAACGATGATATTACCGGCTCCGGGTACGAAGAAATATTCCGCATTGCGCCCCGTTCTTCCGACGTTGCCGGCGTTGACGTTGATTATATTGCTACCTTAAACCCCAGTGTTGTGCATATTATGACAGAAAACACCGGCTATGGTATTCCCGCGGCTGAAATTACCACCGAGAAATTTGATGCGCTTGGCATTGAATCTGAAACCTTCTTTGCCGATATTGGTACGCTGGACTTTGCCCCGGTTATCGAGCGCATGAAAGCCGGCACCCAGCCCGACGTTATCCTGGTTTTGCTCACCGGCGAAACCGGCTTTAACTTTGAGCAGCAAGCGGCGGAAGCCGGCTTTGGCCCGGAAGAGGTTATTACGGTTTGTAACCAGGCCGCCTCAGACAGTGATTCGTTCTGGGCGGCGGTACCCGATGGCCGCCTGTGCCTTTACCATGCCATTGGCCTGCCCACAGCACTCTGGACCGAAGACACCAAAGCGTTTGCCGAAAAGTACGTGGCAGCAACCGGCCGCGCCCGCCCCGAATCTTACGCGATGGAAGCGTACGACTCCTTGTGGATGGTGGCGCAAGCCATCAATGAGGCCGGCTCTACCGATCCGGACGCCATCATTGCCGCGCTGGAAGCCATTGATTACAATGGAGCTTTGGGCAACGTTACCTTTGAGTATGGCAACAGCAACCCCGTACCAGACGACCAGCCGGCCAGTTCCTGGCATCAATTTATGAACCCGGCTGTAACCATTGTTCAGTTTCAGGAAGCCGGCGAAAGTGCCGCTGACCTGACGGTTGTTTTCCCCGAGACCTACAAAACCGGCGATCAGCTCTTCCCCGGTCAATAATCATTACTCATAAGCGTCAGGCAGCTTCGGTTTACATGCCGGGGCTGCCTGATGTTTTTAGGCAGCAGGAAGTAAGCAGTAGGTAGTAGAGAAGTTTTTTGTCCTACTTCCTACTCCGCACTCCCTACTCCGCACTTAAATTTTATTTAGAGTAAAAGAGGGAGAGTTTATGCACGCAAGTTCCCTGTTACAAGCATATAATACCGGCCCGGCCCTGATAATTTTGCTTTGGGTGATTTTTTGGGCCGTGGTTGGCGGCGTTGTTACGCCTCGCGTTTATCGCAGAAAAGACCTCGACGCCTCATCTGCCACGCTGTATGGGGCCATTGCCGGGGCAGGAACCGGCCCTATTCTACCGGCAATTTTGTGGTACAAAACGCCGGAGCTAAATTGGCGTTGGAGTGTTATTCCATCCATTTTAGCGCTCTTAACATTATATTTAGCCTTTGCCATTTACGACCCCGGCAATTTGTGTGTAAATAACGGCGGATACGTGGTAAGCCAAATTAGCAACGGATTGCTGGTTGGCATACTTTACGGGTTAATTGCTCTGGGGTTGACCCTGATCTTCTCTATTTTGGGAATTGTAAGCTTTGCCCACGGGCAATTTTATATGATCGGCGGATACGTGGCCTTTTACGTTGTTGATGAAACGTTTGGGCTTAACATGAATCCGTTGGTCGGGTTGTTTATGGCCGGTTTGTTCACCATGATTGTTGGTGCAATTTTTGAACGGTTATTGTTACGGCCAATGCACCTGGGTAAAATAGAGCGCCCGGCCGAATATGCTATTTTGGTTACATTTGGGTTAGCCTTTTTTCTGGAATATACCGTGCAGGCCACACTGGGCACAAACCCTCGAAAGCTCACCCCCTATATTCCTATAGATACCGTTACTATGGGGCCTGTTTCCATGCCTCCGTCGCGGATAGCCGGCGCGGCAATTGGGCTTATAGTGCTGGCTGTTTTGTACTGGTACTTAAACTATACCTGGCGAGGTAAAGCCCTGCGCGCTGTTAGCCAGGATAAACAAGCGGCGGCCGTGGTAGGCATCAACCCCTTACATATGAATACCCTGGCCTTTGGCATAGGCGCAATGTTGGCCGGCATAGCCGGAGCAGCGCTGGTACAGGTCTTTACCTGGGCACCCAATGTGGGGGCTGTCGCTTCGGCGCGCTCCTTTGTGGTCATTGTGCTGGGCGGGATGGGGTCGTTAGTGGGGGCAATGGTTGGCGGGTTAATTATTGGCGTGGTCGAAGCTCTGGGAGTGGGCTGTTTCCCGGATGCCGGGCGCGCCCTGGCCTACCAACAGGTATTTGGTTTGATCATCTTTGCTATTGTGCTGCTGCTTAAACCCACCGGCCTCTTTGGGAGAGAGTTATAATGACAGGAAAAGTTATACTTTGGATTGTGGGGGCGTTGGGTCTTGCTATCCTGGCCATACTTCCTTTGGCCTATGACATTTTTCCATTCTTACCCCCCGGACTCATCAACGATTATACCTTGCATGTTTTAATTATAGGCTTTTACTATGCCATTCTGGCCTCAAGTTGGGCTTTGTTAATGGGCTATGCCGGTCAATTCTCTTTTGCCCATATGGCCTTTGCCAGTATGGGAGCCTACACCACCGGCATGATGGGCGCTTTTTGGGGCACATCACCCCTAACCGGAATTATTGCCGGCACGTTGTTGGCCGGCTTTTTTGGTTTGATCATCGGGCTGCTGGTCTTGCGGCTGCGCAGCACTTACCTGGCCCTGTTTACCATTGCCTTTGCCGAAATCTTTCGGCTGGGGGTTAACGCTGAAAAAGATTACACCGGCGGCGGCAACGGGCTGCAAATGGACGCCCTGTTTCCTAATGGGGTTGACCTTGGTTTTTATCAATTTGACAGTGTTAGCAAAATCCCCCCCTACTATGTGTTGTTCTTCCTGATGGTTATTTTAATTGGATTTATGGTCTGGTTGGCCGGCAGTCGTTTTGGCCTTTTTCTCAAATCCATTCGGGAAGATGAGGAAGCAGCCGCGGCCCTGGGCGTAAATGTGGTCCGTTACAAAGTGTTGGTCTTTGTTATTACCAGCATGATCGCCGGTTTGGCCGGCGCGGTCAGGGGGCACTACATTACCATTATCTCCCCCAATGATATGGTCATTCTCTGGATGAGTCTGGTTATTACAATGGCCGTGCTGGGTGGCATTGAGAATGTGATTACCGCCGGCGCTGGCGGAATCATTGTTTTTATTATGCTTGAGTATTTACGCGGAGACTTTCCTACAACCGTTGTTGTAGCCATAACCCTAACCGCTTTATTGGGCATAATCTTTTATCGGGTGGTTGGTTATGCGGTCAAACGCTCCGGCAAAACTTTAAAGAATATACAAAAAACGCTGGCAGTCGTGGTTTCTGTTATTGTGGCTCTAGCCATTTCTATGGTTGTTGCAACGCCGCTTACCACGGCTATCTCCTACGCTTATTATGATATTAGCGGCTCATTGTTACCTGAAGAAATTGATATGAGCGACTGGCGTCTGGTTATTTTTGGTCTGATCCTGATGTTGACCCTTAGATTCTCGCAAAACGGGCTGCTTTACCCCATTGTACAGCGGCTAACACGGGCGGGCAGCCTGACAGACACGGTAGCTAAACGAGACGCGGCCAGCGCAATGGCAGAATCGGAGGCAAGCTGATGGCAGAAATTCATTTGCAAGTCAATAATCTCTCTAAAGACTTTGGCGGTTTACGCGCAGTAGACAACGTCTCCTTTGAAGTTAATGGGCCGGAACTGATTGGCATGATTGGCCCTAACGGAGCCGGCAAAACCACGGTAACCAACCTGTTGGATGGAGCCTTAACGCCCACGTCGGGCACTATTTATCTAAACGGAGAGCGTATTGACGGCAACAAACCCTATCAAATTGCCCGCTGCGGCTTGGGGCGCACCTTTCAAGTAACCCGCTCTTTTCGGCGGATGACGGTGTTGGAAAACCTGTTAGTGCCCGGCATGGCCCTTCACGCCACGGCCAGCCGCAAAGAACAGGAGAAAAAAGCCCGGGAAGTGCTGGAGTTTTTGACTTTTGAACACCTGATCAACGAATACGCCCGCAGCCTGTCCGGCGGCCAGCAGAAATTGCTGGAACTGGCCCGCCTGCTTATGCTGGACCCCAGCATTATCATTTTAGATGAGCCTTTTGCCGGAGTTCACCCCAAACTGATGGAAACAATCTATGAATATATCAACACCGTCAACGCGCAGGGCAAAGCCTTTATTCTTATCAGTCATGATATGGACACCATTTTTACCTTGAGCAAACGCCTTTTGGTTCTTAATTTTGGCGCCCTTATTGCCGACGGCACCCCCGACGAAGTTCGCCAAAACCCGACTGTTGTAGAAGCCTACCTGGGCGAAGATGACGAGGAATATGGCGATACAATGCCCGTTGTTGATGTTCACCAGATTATAGAGGAAGGAGAAGCATAATGCCGGCGGCAACAACACCCTCGTCCAAAAAAACCCAAACCGCGCCCGCTTTAGGCGGGGGCAGCAGCATAGACCCCGCTTCTGTGGCCTTAAAAATTAGCGACCTGTATGTAGGATACTATGCAGACCTGAACATTTTACAGGGGCTTCACCTTGAAATACAGCGATCAAAAATAACCACTATTCTGGGAGCCAATGGCGTTGGAAAATCTACCCTGTTAAAAGCCATCTATGGTTTTTTAAAACCCCAAGAAGGCCAGGTGCTGCTGGAAAACGAAGATGTAACAGGCATGCCCACCTACGAGTTAATTGATATGGGCTTAGCCTACATTCCCCAACACCCCGGCATTTTTCGCTGGATGAGCATTGAAGAAAATTTGGAAATGGGGGCTTACACCTTTAGAAAAGACAAAGCCCGCATTAAGCGTAAAATGGAGGAGATTTACGTGCAGTTCCCTGTTCTCAAAGAGCGGCGAAAATCGCAGGCGGGTAAACTATCCGGCGGCCAGCAGCGCATGGTTGAAGTAGGGCGCACCCTGATGACCGACCCCAAAGTAATGTTGGTTGACGAACCCACCGCCGGGCTGGCCAAGTTGCTCTCGGAGGAGGTGTATCAAATGCTGGTGGATTTAAAGGATTCCGGAATTACCGTTTTGCTGGTTGACCAGGAAATTCGTCAGGCCCTTAAAATTGCCGATTACGTGTACGTGCTGGAACTGGGCCGCAATAAATATGAAGGCCCCGTAGAAGAATTTAACAGCCCCGCCGATATTAAAAAAGCGTTCTGGGCCTGATTAGACATTTTTTTAATAGGTAGTATCATCTCAAAAATTTGTGGTAACAACCCCTAACCCGGACGGGCCGGAACCAAAAGAAAATTATTTGCCGCAGAGTGCACAGAGACCGCAAAGAAAAAAATTAGTGAAATTAGTGTCAATTCGTGGCAAGTTTTATCTTAACCCCGGAAAATCCTAAAGAGCCCAAAGAGGCATTAACGTTGAACGCATCCCCCCCCCTGGTTGAACAATTTGAGGCAGCCGGCTCTCACTTCGAGGTTGGGTTTGCCATTGGCACACGGTTTGCCGCTCAAATTCAACGCCTGTTCAAGACCTATGCCTTCTTCCGGCAGAAACTGTTGCCCTACCACCGCACCCCAAAGGGGCAGGCCAGATACCGGCAATTTCTTAAAATCAACCAAACCCGCTACCCGCAATATATTGCCGAACTTGAGGGGCTGGCTCAAGGGGCCGGGCGCTCATTTGAAGAGCTGTTTCTGCTTAATTTGCGCGGAGAATACCGGGAC
The DNA here is from genome assembly GCA_964460505.1 of uncultured Caldilineaceae bacterium. Classification (GTDB taxonomy): domain Bacteria; phylum Chloroflexota; class Anaerolineae; order 4572-78; family J111; genus J095. The sequence continues at coordinate 8,383 of CAYWSS010000085.1, forward strand.
TATTTTTATCCGCTTGATACGGCCGGCTGCTCTGATTGTTGCCTGGTTACAAACAAAACAGCTCTAATTGGACACAACGAAGATGGCGACCCTGAATTTAGGGAGAATATGTATATGGTGCATGTTCGGGTTGATGGCAAACCGGCCTTCACCGCCCTCTCCTATCCCGGTTTTTTGTGCGGCAATGCTCTGGGGTTCAACAGCAACGGAATCTGTTTTTCTGTTAACAATGTGCGCCCTTTAAATAATAAATCGGGCCTGGGGCGTCATTTTGTGGCTCGCTCCCTGCTGGAGGCAACTTCATTGGATGATGCTGTGGCGCGGGTTACGGTGCCGGGGCAATCTTCCGGCTTTAACTACCAGATTGGCTCATTTGCCGGGCGGCGGGTGGTAAATGTTGAGGCTGCACCGGACAAATTCTTTGTTGATGAAATCCGGGGGAACTTTTTTCACGCCAACCACTACCAATCACTGGGGCCGGTTGACCAATTTATCGAACCTTCCAGCCAGGCCCGGGTTGATACCTGGGCCGCAATCCGGCACGATGCCCCGCCCGCAGACGCCGCCGGCCTTTTGTCCGTGCTGGGAAATCGCTCTAATCAGAATTTGCCCATCTACCGTTCCGGAGCCGCGCCCGACACGCTGTCTACTTTTTACACCGCTCTTTTTAATCTGGACAATCGCAGCCTGCGGATATACACCGCACACCCCACGCAGGATGCCCACCAATTTGTTGAATTCGCGTGTTAACTCTTGTTGAGCATTTTGGGCCTGATCCAATTGGCGGTGTTAATTTAGTCGACATTGGGGGTTGACCAAAAGCTGATTCTGTGATAAACATCTATTATGAAAGTGTTCTTTAGATTGGTTCAATATCCAGGATTGAACCAATCTTGCTAAAAAATAAAAAACACGCGCATGATGAACGAGGCTTTAGCTAAAAATACCACGGTGGTATTTGGCTAAAGCCTCAATTAGTTTTGACATAGGAAAATTCAATGAGAGCAATCTTAAAACCACCAATTAAAAAATCTGCAACAATGGCCATAAACACCAAAGTCAGTGAGCTTAGAGCCAGTGGCCGGCCTGTGTATCATCTGGGATTTGGTGAGGCCAGATTCCCGGTTCATCCCAAGATTTTAACCGCCTTTCACGAACACGCCACGGCCCGTTCTTATTTGCCGGTGGCCGGCCTGCCCGAACTCCGGGCGCGGGTAGCCGACTTTTACCGGCAGAAATTTGAGTTTGATGTGGATGCCCGCCGGGTTATGGTGGGCTGTGGCAGCAAGACTATGCTTTTTGCCGCAATGTACTCTCTGGAAGGGGATGTGCTTTTGCCCTCGCCTACCTGGGTCAGTTACGATGCTCAAGCTGTTTTCGCCGGTAAAGGCATCACCTGGATACCCACCCGGTTAGAGAATAATTATTGCCTGACCGCAGACGGGTTGAAGGCGGGGATAAGCGCGGCCAAAAATGCCGGACAAGCTCCGGGGATTTTAGTGCTTACCAGCCCCGGCAACCCCAGCAGCTCTGTTTATTCGCCCGGCTTGCTGGCCGAACTGGCAGAAGTGGCGCGACAGGCAGAGTTGGTTGTTATCAGCGATGAAATTTACGCGCTGACCACCTACAGCGATGTGCCGTATGTTTCTTTTGCAAAATATTACCCGGAAGGAACCGTGGTTACCGGTGGCCTGAGCAAACACCTGTCTTTGGGTGGCTGGCGCCTGGGGGTGGCCCTGATGCCGCCGGGTAACTTTGGGACTGATTTGTTTAGCTATATGCGGGCCATTGCCGGCAACGTGTGGACCACCGCCCCCGCGCCTATTCAATATGCGGCCACGGTGGCCTACAGCAACGACCCCGATGTTAATGCCTACGCCGAAACCTGCACGGCCGTGCATGGAGAGCTTACCCGGTATCTTTATCGGGCTTTGCACGCTCTGGGCGTACCCACCTCAAAGCCGGAGGGGGGCTTCTACGTCTACCCCTCATTTGCTCCCTGGCGCAAAGCCCTGGCCCAAAGACATAACGTTCGTACCAGCCAGGACCTTTCCAATTTCTTGTTGGATGAAATGCAGATTGCCTCTCTGCCCGGCTCGGTTTTTGGGGCCGACCCGCAAGAGCTTACGCTTCGCCTTTCAACCAGCTATCTGTACGGCTTCACCGATGAAGAAGGTGAAGCCGTGTTGGCCTCCTATCGAAAGAATCTGCCCACCGAACAATTTATCAAAGAAGCCTGCCCCGATGTTATTGAAGCCGGTGAGCGATTTAAACAACTAATCAACGCTTTGAATGCTTAGAACAGGAGTCAGGAGTCAGGAATTAGGAGTCAGGAGTCAGGTAAAGCGTTTTTCCCTAACTCCTGAATCCTGCCCCCTAACCCCTTTTCCGGAGGAAATCACATGAAAGAAGTTGTCATCATTAATGCAGTTAGAACCGCCATTGGCAGCTACGGCGGCGGATTATCAAGCGTGCGGCCCGATGATTTGCTGGCCCACACCTACAAGGCCCTCATCGAACGCACCGGTCTTGACCCGGCGCTGCTGGACGACGTGTACGCCGGCTGCGGCAACCAGGCCGGCGAGGATAACCGGGATGTGGCCCGCATGGCCGTGCTGCTGGCCGGTTTCCCGGTTTCGGTGCCGGGCGTTACCGTTAACCGCAACTGCTCTTCGGCGCTGGAGGCGGTCAATCAGGCGGCCAAATCAATCATTGCCGGAGAGGGAGAGGTGTACATCGGCAGCGGCGTCGAATCGATGAGCCGCGCCCCGTGGAGTGTGCCCAAACCGGAGCGCGTGCCCAGCTTCCGCCCGCCAAAAATGTGGGACACCACTGTGGGCTGGCGCTACCACAACCCCAAAATGGATAAAATGTATCCCATTGTCAGCCTGGGCGAAACCGCCGAAAACATTGCCGAAGAGTTGAACCTTAGCCGCGAAGCGCAGGATGCCTTTGCCCTGCAAAGCCATCGCCGGGCGGTGGACGCCATCAACGCCGGCCGCTTTAAGGATGAAATTACCCCGGTGCCTGTGCCGCAGCGCAAAGGCAATCCGCTGGTCATCGACACCGACGAGCATCCCCGCTACCGGGTGGAGGATGGGCAATACCTCCTCGATACCAGCGTGGAAAAGCTGGCCCGGCTGCGTCCGGCCTTCCGCAAAGGGGGCACGGTGACGGCCGGCAACTCCAGCGGCATCAACGACGGCGCTGCCGCCCTGCTGCTGATGAGCCGCGAAAAGGCCGGTGAATTGGGCCTGAAACCGATGGCCCGCTGGATTGGTTCTGCCGCGGCCGGCGTCGATCCCGGCGTGATGGGTTACGGCCCGGTGCCGGCCACCGAAAAGCTGCTCAGGCGGCTGGCCCTCCGGCTGGACGACATCGGCCTGATTGAACTGAACGAAGCCTTCGCCGCCCAATCGCTGGGCGTGATGAAAAAACTGGGCATGCGCCAGGAAATCACCAACGTCAACGGCGGGGCCATCGCTCTGGGCCACCCCACCGGCTGTTCCGGCGCGCGCATTCTCGCCACCTTGCTGCACGAAATGAAGCGCCGCGCCGCGCAGGAAACTCACCCCTACTACGGGCTGGCAACCCTGTGTGTGGGCGTGGGCATGGGCGTGTCAACCATTGTTGAATGGATTGGGGATTAATTAAGGAGCCGCTGATGGCGCGGGGGGTAGACCCAAAAAGAGGGGCACGCTTTGCGTATGGGGGATGTCCCTCCACGATCCCCTCCCGCCAGACGCACGGTAAGATAATTACATTATCATAGGAGTTAACACGAGCCTGACGGCTCACCACCAAGAATGAAAATTGCCCTCATCCCCGTCGCTAACGCGACTCCCCCTCTTTCAATTTGGGAGAGTGGGGTGGGGGGCATTCTCAGAGGATGCGTTGATGACCACTAGGTGCGG
>CAYWSS010000086.1:0-12249 GCA_964460505.1 uncultured Caldilineaceae bacterium
ATCCGTCCCGATTGCCCTCAAGTTACCCTGATTATAAACTTGATGCGTATGGGGGCAGAGAGAGGCAAGGTTGCAGGGAGGTATCTTGCGACCCTGCAACTTTGCGACCTTGCAACTCTGTTTTTTTGATGCGAAAGCGTAAAACGCTGTTACTCAGTGGCCTCTAATCGACGCAGTTCATCTTCCAACTTTATTCTGCGCCGGTGGGTTGGTAAAGTGGGAGCCATTAAATTATAAGCATCAATCTCGAGGTTCAGCTTTTCCAGGCGTTGGGTAAAGCGAGAAATTGCCTGCTGCCACAATGTTTCGTCGTGCGGGTTATTTGCCCGGTATTCCCAGGCTGATTTCAGTTGACGTCGGGCGGCATCCAAATTGCGTCGAATGGTTTTGTTTCGCTCAATCCATTCCGGGGCAAAACCATTGCGCTGCAAAAGACCAAATGCCCATTCCTGCCCCGGTTCAAGGTAAGGATTCTTGTTGAACCGGAACGGCTTGCCTGCGCCGGGCAGGTTGTCAAACTCGCCGTTTGACATGGCTTCCTGAATGGATTGCTCTACCGCAGATTGGCGTTCCCTCTCATTTCGCAACCGTCTGCCGGCGGGGGATGGCCTGGCATCCGGCGGGTGATGGTCTTGCAACTTATCAGGTAAATCGGATAATCTTTGCTGCTGTTCGGCTCTGTTTTTGGTCAATGCCTTCACCGTTTATTATTTAGTTTTCCACATTTGCCTGCGGCACATATCGCCGCCCCGGGTTGGGAATGAGTCGCGGCACCGATTGCCGGTACTTCTCGTATGGCTGGCCGTACTCGTTTACCATCCGCCGTTCTTCATACTCGGAGCCAAAAATAAAGTAAAGGGTAAACAGCAGGTAAGTGGTAAAAGAATTGATAGTCATCGCCGGGGTGAGCCACAAAAAAACAAGGCTGAAGGTATACAACGGATGGCGCACCCAGGTGTAAAACCCTCTAAAATTCAGAGGGGGAAACTCGGTGGGTTTTGCGGCAAACAACTGTGCCAACCCCATAAAATGTAAGACCCCGGTTTGCAAAACCGTCAAACCGGCGGCTGCCAACGCCGCAAGCTGCGCCCCAATCATCAACCAGCGCCACGGCGAAGGCACCGAATACAAGCTTTTGTCGGGCAACCGTCGCATTAAAATCAACATCGGCAGCAGGGTGATTACGGCAAAAATGTTGTAGGCCGGCCGGTACCATTGCTCTGTGGACGGCCCCAAAATCTGCCGGGTGCGGGTTTTAACCGGCGCACTGGCCAGCCAACTATGCACCACCCCGTAGACCACAAAATAAATTGTTAGTACCAACGCGCTACCCAACAATTGCATCCCCTACCCCCAACCGTTCAATGTCCGCTCTAAAAATTTCAGCGTGATGTCCGTAACTGCATCCAGTTCCTTATCTAAAATCACTACATGGCCGGAATCTTCCATCCAGTGTAATTCTTTGGTTGTTGAACCCACCCCGTGGTAAAGCATCTCTGCTCCCCGCATGTCGATAGCTGTATCCAGCCGGCCCTGCACAATTAAAAGGGGCTGCCGGATGGCATTCAAGTGACGGCCAACTTCTTTCTGCAAACCAACCAGTTGACGCAGCGCTCGCAGCGGATTTACTGCGTACCCTTTCCAGTTGGGATTGATGTTGTCCACATCGTTTTTGATCATATGTGATACAAAAGAACTCAGCAAAAAAGAGAGAACGCGCGGCTTGCGATGCAATTGAAACGCCGGTGCGTAAGCCAGAATTCCGGCCACCTGCGGGTGGCGGGCCGCTACCTGCAAGGCCAGCATCGCCCCCATCGATTCGCCGCCCACAAAAACCCGTTCGCATTTTGCAGCCAACTGCTGGTATGCCGCTTCCAGGGCCTCATCCCAATCCCGCCAGCGGCAGCGATTCATCTCGTTCGGGGTGGTGCCGTGCCCCGGCAGCAGCGGCCCGGACACGGTGTACCCCTGCCGGTGCAGTCGTTCAGCCAGCAAGCGCACCTCCGCCGTAGTGGCCGTGTAGCCGTGCGAAAGCAGAATGCCTGCCGGGCCGCCTTCCCAAAAAAACGGGTCGCCCTCCAGGTGAGCGTTGTGTAAAGTTGTTGTCTGTTTCATTATCCGTTAAGCTGTTTAAATAATTTTGCAATAATCATAGGATTTTAGCGGATAATTGTCATACGTCAATTGATGTACGACAGATAATCTTTAATCTAACAAGAAATGCCACCTCTCAATTTTCACTGTCATCATTCGGCTCCTCGTTCCCACGCTGAAGCGGGAACGAGGAGCCGAGCAATTACTTTTCACTTACTTAATCTTTACGCGCGTATTACGTAATTTTTACAGATTATTTACCCTGTTACTATTATACTTAAACTGAGGTCTTTTTATCCTAATGAATGGTGCGTAAATAACTTACCCAATTGGTGATGGCAACATATTGCGTATTACGTATTGCGTAAAGAAGGGGCTAATACGCAATACGTAATACGTAATACGTAATACGTAAATCGTTGGGCGAAAGCTTTTCTGGAGTGCTATACCTACGCCCCGTGGGGAGTTATTATAATAAAGCGATAGAAATTGAGCCGGCAAAATGGACAAATTACGCAAACTGCCCAGATTTGATGTTTTGGTTAAAAACAAAACTTTAAGATATGTTTTACTCCTGTCAATAGTGGTTGCCATACTATTTCCTTTGATAAATATTTTTGTTATTTACCCCTTATTTACGCAAAGGTTAGTTGAAAATACTGAAGACGAAGCAGTGCGTTTGGCAACACATATAATCTCCTCGGCAGATTTGGCTAAAATGGAATTAAGTAGAGATTCCATCAAAGATGACCACCTGGCCGAATTCGCACTGCTGGCGAAAAATTTTGAGTTGATGAAGATAAAGATCTTCTCAGAAACCGGAGAAACGATATACTCAACAAACCCCCAGGACATCGGTACGTTAAACACCGATGATTACTTTTACAATGTCGTTGCAAAAGGCAGCGCCTACACAAAGATTGTGCAGAATAAAACCGGCCCCCTCAATGGTCAAATTATAACTGTAGACGTGGCAGAAGCTTATGTTCCAATTATGCGAAGCGATGCTACGTTTGCAGGAGCCTTTGAGATTTATTACGATATTACAGACAGGCAAAACAAACTCAATGCGCTAATATTTCGTTCTTCTACCATAATACTCCTGGCCGGGTTTGGCCTGTTGACCATAATTGCCATAATTTTATTCAGGGCGTTAGCAATAGAAGAAGCGTTACAAACCAGCAAAAACCGCCTGAACCTGGCTGTTGAGGCGACAGGGTTAGGCATCTACGATTATTCCGTGTCATCGAAGGAAAAGTATCACTATAGTGAACAATGGGCCAGAATTTTGGGGTACAAACTGGAGGAACTTCCGCCGCCCAGGAAACGGGTGAAATGGATGTTAGAGCAAATACATCCCGATGACCGGCCGGCGTTTGAAAAAACTTATGCAGCCTTCATAGAAAGCCGCATTGCCAAATATGAAGTTGAAATACGAATGAAACATAGATCGGGCAAGTGGATCCATGTAAGTAACGTCTCTGGCGCAATGAAACGCCACCAAAACGGGTGGCTGATGCATGTGTTAGGGGTGATGAAAGACATCACCGCACGCAAACAGTCTGAAGAAGCCTTACGCAAGAGCGAGAGACAAAACAGGGCGCTCCTCAACGCCATCCCGGATTTGATGTTTCAAATCAACAAAGATGGCATCTACCTGGACATTCAGGGAGCAAACGAAAGTTCTCTGGTTGCGCCAACCCAAAATATGATTGGCAAAAGCCTGTACGATATTCTTCCCCAAGGCGTAGCCGACGAGCGGATGCAATACGTGCAACGCGCCCTGAAAACCGGCCAGATGCAAACTCTGGAATATCAGATTATGCTGGGCGATACCCCGCACAATTTTGAAGCCCGCATTGTTGTAAGCGGAGAAGATGAGGTTGTACTCATCGCTCGAGACATTACCGCGCGCAAGCGGATGGAAGCGGAACTGCACCAGGCCAAAGAAGCCGCCGAGGCTGCAAACAAGGCCAAAAGCGAATTTTTGGCCAATATGAGCCACGAAATTCGTACGCCTATGAACGGTGTTATTGGCATGACTGAACTGGCGCTGGGAACCAAGCTCACTTCTGAACAACGCGATTACCTGACCTCCGTCCAGACCTCCGCCGAATTGTTACTGAGCCTTCTTAACGACATTTTAGATTTTTCCAAAATCGAGGCCGGCCGGCTGGAATTGGAAGAGATCGATTTCGACCTGCGGCAAGTTGCCGAGCAACTGGCAGATATTATGGCTCAACGAGCCGCAGAGAAAAAGCTGGAGTTGATTCTAAACATCTGGCCGGATGTTCCCACCGGCGTACAAGGCGACCCGTTACGCTTTCGTCAGGTATTGGTGAATCTGGTTGGCAACGCCATCAAATTTACCACGCAAGGTGAGGTAGTGGTAACCATCACCCTGCACAGCAAAGAAAACGACACAATAGAACTGCTCTGCTCTGTGTCCGATACCGGCATTGGCATTTCGGCAGACAAGCTGGGCCTAATCTTCAGCAGCTTCTCCCAGGCCGACGGTGGAACTACACGCCAGTATGGCGGCACCGGATTGGGATTGGCCATTTCTAAACAACTGGTTGAAATGATGGGAGGGCGCATTTGGGTAGAGAGTGAAGTTGGGCAGGGAACCACCTTCTACTTTACGGTGTCTGTAAAACGGCAGCCCGATTGGGTACAAGCCGTTACCCCCGAAATTGTCAGCCTGCAAGACCTCCACACGCTCATAATAGATGATAATGCTACCAATCGCCTTATCTTATGCCAAACCCTGCGCATCTTTGGCTGCCAACCGGAAGAAGCTCAGGGTGGCTACGAAGGCTTGCAGATGTTGAAAGAGGCAGTGACACAAGGTAACCCATTTAAAATGGTGCTGCTGGATTTTCAGATGCCCCACATAAACGGCCTGGATGTTCTTCACAAGATACGGCAAACGCCAATGCTTAGTTCGTTGCCGGTTATTATGCTTACCTCTGTCGATAACCTCCAGAACATTACCGACCATCGGGAATTAGACTGGTCGGCTTATCTCACCAAGCCTGTTAAGCAGTCGCAACTGCTTGATACAATGCAAGAAGTGGTTGGAAAACTCAGGGCAGACAGGCTGCCGTCGCCACAACCAGAATCGGAAACACCCACATCTTTAGCCAAACACCCATCAACCTCATTGCATATTTTGCTGGTAGAAGATAACGAAATAAACAGCCGTTTAGGCCGGACGATGCTGGAAAAAGCCGGGCACGAAGTTATCCACGCTGAAAACGGCAAAGCCGCGCTCTCCTGCTTGGAAAAGAACAACTTCGACCTGGTTTTTATGGACATCCAGATGCCGGAAATGGACGGAGTGGAAGCCACCGCCGCCATCAGAACCAACCCGCACTGGCAACGCCTCCCCATTATTGCTATGACTGCCCACGCTATGAAGGGCGACCGGGAACGATTTTTAACCGCCGGTATGGATGACTACGTAACAAAACCCATCCGCACCAAAGATGTAATGGCCGCTATCAACCGTCAACTACAGCAGATAAAGCCTGGTATTTGTACGGTGACAACCGCCGGTGCAGGCACAACCCCCCAAATTCTCAACCGAAAAGAGGCCATTGAAGGATTTGGGCTGGAAGAATCTGATTTTGATGAACTGCTGGAACTCTTGCTGGAACAGCTTGATAAGCAAGTAGCCGACATCGCCGGGGCAATTGAACGGTCAGACGCCCCGGAACTGAGAAATCAGGCTCACAGCCTGAAAGGCGCGGCTGCCACGCTGGGTGCTGAACGTGTGCGGGACGTGTCGTATCAATTGGAAATTATGGGAGAACAAGACAATTTGGCAGAGGCCCCCTTTTCTCTGGCCAAACTCCAGCGTGAAGTGCAGGTTTTGGGTGACTATGTTAAGGGGGGATAACTAAAGCCGGTCCAGCAGTTTCTCCTTTTGCGCCTGAAACTCCTCTTCCGAAATCACGTCTTGTTCCTTTAATTTGCCCAGTTTTTCCAGCTTCTCAAACACATCTTGCGTTTGGGCGGCATCTTTTTCTTTTTCCAGATTCGAGGCGTATTCTTTGCCCTCTTCGTAGGCATCTTTGTAGCTTTTCTTCGCTTTGTCCAGATCGATGTTGAGCAGTGTGCCGCCCGATTCAAAATGCTGGATGGCTACTTTGGCCACGGCGTAGGTTGAGGCCCCCGACATCACCGACATCGACACCCCGCCAAGGACGGTGCCAATGCCGGGAATGATTTTGACCATGCTGGCAGCTATAGAAGCAAAGGTGGCGCCGGTAAGCGCAGCCACAAATGTTTTGCCGGTGGTTACGGTGTAATCCACCTGGTACAGTTTGGCCAACTGGTTCAACATATCCATCTGCACGGCGGTCACTGCTGTAAAATCAACCACCGGAATGGGAATCAAACCGGCCCCCAGCGCCCAAATCACGTGCCTTTGTACAATTTTATCAGCTTCTATTCGTTTTTCCACGGTTTTGACTCCTTTTTATTTTATGGTTTTTTGCCGGGGAACACATAGCGCGGCAAGCCGCAAATTAACAATAAATAATTAACAAATGATTCTCGCCGCAAGCGCAACGCAAATGTTGCAGGGTAATACTATAATATGCAATACGTTCTTGATTAGAAAAAGTTTCTCGGACGAGTGCAGCTTCAGTATAGCAGCAAAACGAGCGCGAGTCATCTGACAAAAGTTAGGGTATGGCCGGAACCTAAAATTGCAGCTTCGCTTTCAAGTCCGTGACAACGGTTTCAGCGGCGGCGCGGGCCTCGGATTGCTGCTGGGGGGTGAGCAGGAGTTGTTCGGTGTCGTGAAGCAGGGGCGGGTTAAACTCACCGGCAATGAATTCCGGCAGGTCATCGGGAAACGTTTGGTTGCTCATTACCCCCCAAGCCGGCGTCCAGGCGCGAGGGACAACGGTGCGGTCGTAGCCCCCGCCGCCAACGGCCAGCCAACGCGGGCCAAGCCGGTGAATTTTCCTGAACAGGGCCTCAAGGCCGTGCGTGGTCAGGGCCAGATGAGTCAACGGGTCGCGCCAGTGGGCATCGACCCCAAGTTGGGCCACAATTACGTCGGGGGCAAACCGTTCCAGCAGCGGCGGCACCACCTGATCGAAGGCCCAAATGAAGATTTCGTCGTTGGTAAAAGGAAGGAGAGGAACGTTGACACTAAATCCGCGCCCGGCTCCTTCCCCAAGTTCGTGGGTAAAGCCGGTACCGGGGAAGAGAAAGCGGCCTGACTCGTGAAAGGAGATGGTCAGCACCCGGTCATCATCGTAAAACGCGGCCTGAACGCCGTCGCCATGGTGGGCGTCAATATCAATATAGGCCACCCGCCAGCCCCCGGCCAGCAGCCGGTAAATGGCCGCCGCCCCATCGCCAAACAGGCAGAAACCGGAGGCAAAATCCCGCCCGGCGTGATGCAGGCCCCCGCCAAAGCTAAAGGCCACATCGGCCTCGCCGGCCGGCAGCAGTTCGGCAGCTACCAGGGCTGCCCCCACTTTAAGCCCCTCGCTGTCAAACATTCCGCCAAAAACGGGATTATCGCCCGCCCCAAATCCGTATCGAGCAACATTCAGTCCGGTCTCACCGCCACTCAACCGGCGCACTACATCGATATATTCGCGGGAGTGAACGGTAGCCAGCTCGTCGTCGGTGGGCGCGCGCGGGGGCACAATGCGGGTGTTTGGGGCATCAAAAGCGTGGTAGGCGTGGAGCATTTCCCAAAAGTCGTGCAGTCGCCCCGGTCGCAGGGGATGGCCGGGGGGATGCCCGCCGGCCCACAAGGTTTCGTTTCCAACTAATGCGGCTTGTGTCATTTTTGCCTCGCTTTGAAAATACAGTCGCCACGCTATGCGGTCAGATGTCAGTCGTCAGATTTTCGGTATCGCCCTGAATATATTGTGGAGGTGCCTGGTTACAGGATAAACGGATTTGGGAAGCAATACAAATTGTACCCAAAAATAGCACCCCTTAAAAATAACCGTGGCAGAGTTTGCGCAGAGTGAACAACTATAGTTGTTCACTCCGCGTTTTCGCCCCCAAAGTTCCGGCATTAATTCCACATTCCGGTAAATTTTGGCTAACAAATCGCATTGATTGAAAATTCAGGATAGCCGGTGTGCCGCCAATTTGCTCAAATTCACGGGTTTTTCTATCATGCCGCCAGTAACTTATCTGGAAGGGATCCCTCTTTTGAAAATTGCCCTGGCCCACGATTGGCTCAACCAAATGGGCGGCGCAGAGAATGTGCTGGAAGAATTGGTAGACATGTATCCCGGCGCGCCGGTTTTTACAAGCATTTACGGCCCGGAACTTATGCCGAAAGCCTACCGCCAGTGGGACATTCGCCCGGCATGGTTAAACCGCGCCCCGGCGGTACACCGCCATCACCAGCCCTATTTGCCCCTGTATCCGGCAGCCGTAAACAGCCTGGATTTTTCCGGCTACGATGTGATTTTGTCGAACAAAAGCGGCTTTATCCACGGGCTGCGCCACACCTTGCGGCAACTGCACATTTGCTACTGTCTGGCCCCCACCCGCTATGTGTGGAGCTACGATGCCTACGCCAAACGGGAGGGGTTTAGTCGCTGGCTGGGGGCGGCTATCAAGCCGGTCATCGCCCGGTTGCGCCGGTGGGATTATGCGGCTGCCCAAACAACGTCCGAAAACAGCAGGAGGGGCGTGGATTACTTCATCGCCATTTCCAAAGATATTCAGGCCCGCATCAAAAAATATTACGGGCGCGATTCGGTCATTATCCACCCGCCGGTGGATACCAACCGCTTTCGCCCGGTTGCAGAACCCGCCGGGGATTATTATTTTATTGTTTCGCGCCTCATTCCCTACAAACGCATAGATTTAGCCGTGCAGGCGTGCAACCGACTGGGCAACCGGTTGATTGTAGTGGGCGACGGCCGCGACCGGGCTCAACTGGAAGCGATGGCCGGTCCCACGGTAGAATTTAAAGGGCGGCTGCCGTGGGATGATGTCGTTGAACTGATGGCGAATTGCCGGGCTTTCTTTTTTCCCGGTTTTGAGGATTTTGGCATCGCCCCGGTTGAGGCCCAGGCCGCAGGTCGCCCGGTGATTGCCTTTGCCGGGGGAGGCGCGCTTGATACGGTCATCGAAGGGGAAACCGGCCTCTTTTTCCGGGAGCAATCGGCAGAAGCGCTCATCAACACCGTCGAGCAGTTTGAGCAACTTTCGCTAAATCCCGCTGCGGCCCGTGCCAACGCCGAGCGCTTCAGCCGCAGCCGGTTTCGGCGGGAGTTGGGGGATTTTGTGGCCGAAAAGTGGCAAAGTTTCTCATCATAACCCCAAAAAACGGACGAATATGCTAAAGCGCGAATTTTGAGCATACCGGTATTTAGCTTATACTTCATGTTTGCAATTCCGCCAATCGCCTGATGATGACAGTTTGGTGGTGTGATACACTGGGAAAGTTGATTTTTAATGGAACTTAAACAATACACCCACATCGTTTGGAAACGAATCTGGATTCCCGTTGTGCTGGTGATTGGGGTTGGGGTGGGCAGTTGGCTGACCGCCCCAACCCCGCCGCCCACCTACAGCACCGGCATGCGTTTTACGGTGGGGGTTCGGCCCCAAGAGGTTTCGGGCCTGTACAATTACGACAGCTACTATGCCTGGTTATCGTCAGAATATCTGGTGGATGACATGACTGCGCTGGTTAGCAGCCAGACCTTTGCCAACGATGTCAACCGCCACCTGACAGACATGGGCAGCGCGGTACAGATACCACCCAGCAGCATTGGCGGGGTGACTATCGGCGGTAAGCAGCACCGAATTTTGAGCCTGCACGTAACCTGGGGCAATTCCGAAGAGTTGGCCGACATCGCTCAGGCCATTGTGGCCACAATGGAACAGGACAGCACCGGTTATCTGGCCCAGCTTGGTACGCCAGGCGCGCTGATCAAGGTAATTGATGCACCCTCGCCGCCGGCCGAAAATCCCCGCTCATTGACCCGGCGGCTGGATATACCGGTACGGATGCTGCTGGCTTTTGTGGCCGGCGTGGCGCTTACCTTTTTGCTGGATTACCTGGATGACAGCGTGCGCGGCAAAAAGGAACTGGAAGCCATGGGAATTTCGGTTTTATCAGAAATCCCCAGAAAGTAGAAAGGCAGTAGTTGCATGGAAATAAATGATTATTTGAGAATATTGCGCAAACGGGGCTGGATTATTGTGGCGGTTGCTTTAATTTCTGCCGCCAGCGCCTACGCCTTCAGCAAAATGCAAACCCCCATTTACAACGCCAACGTAAAATTGAGCGTGGTTCCGGCCCGCGCCACCGATTGGGGCTCGAGCAACAGCTTGAAGGATTTACTGCGCAACTACGCCGAAAACATTGGCACGCACACTATGGCCCAGCAGGTTATCGACCGGGCGCAGCTTGATATGGATACCGGCGCGTTTTTGGGCAAACTCTTTGTCAGCCCCGACAGCTCTACTTTTACCCTTGAACTGGAAGCCCGCGACCGGGACCCGGAAGTAGCCATGGGCATGGTGGATACCATGGCCAAAGTTTTTGCCGAAGACCGTGAGCAGTGGAATCAGAAGCAGGACAAACGTGACCGGATTGAAGTAAAAATGCTGGACAGCGTTTATAACCTGGGCTACCAGCAATATTCACCCAACACAAAAATAAACACGCTGGCCGGCGGGCTGTTTGGCGTACTGGTTGGGGTGCTGGTTGTCTTCTTTTTAGAATGGCTGGAAATGGATGTCATTCGCTCATCCAAAGATGTTGAGCGGGCCATTGATGTGACCGTTTTGGGGGCTATTCCGCCCTTAGCGGGCGATAAATCCTAGCAGTCTGCCAAATATAACCTTAGAAAGTAAATCTTATGCCAAGTGATTCTATAATTACCCTGACAGACCCCCGTTCAAATGCGGCAGAAGCGTACCGCACCCTGCGCACAAACATTGAATTTTCCAGCGTGGATACGCAATTAAAAACCTTGCTGGTCACCTCATCCTCTCCCACTGATAACAAAAGTGCTGTCGTGGCAAATTTAGCCGTGGCTATGGCCGATGGGGATCATCCGGTTATCCTTGTTGATGCCGACTTGCGCCGTCCCGCACAGCACGCGCTGTTTGGCCTGCCCAACGATGCAGGCTTTAGCACCCTGTTTAAAGATGACGATGCCCTCAAGAATCCACCATTGCAATCCGTGGCAAATACCAGTTTGAAGGTGTTGACTAGCGGCCAGTTGCCGCCCATCCCCAGCCAACTGCTGGCCTCCCAAAAAATGAGCCAGGTGCTGGAACAATTGACCGGAATGGCAGAATTTGTTATTTTTGATGCGCCGCCCATTGTTACCGTAAACGATGCCTCGCTATTGGCCTCGCAGGTGGATGGGGTGCTGCTGGTGGTAAAAGCCGGCGGCACCAAACGAGATTACGTAAAAGCAGCCAAAGACCAGCTGGAAAAAGTGAATGCCCGACTGGTTGGCGCGGTACTGACCAACGCCAGGGTTGATGCGGCTTTGCAATATAATTAACTCAAGTTGCCATCTATGCGCCCAAATCAGGAGACATTATCGGAAATAACGCTATTTGTCATCAAACAACTGATTTTAATTGCGAATGACACGAATTAGCGAATAGCGCGAATAAAAAAATTCGGGCTATTCGTCCATTCGCGCTATTCGTGATAACTATTTAGGAACTTATCAGTAAAAAGCTTGTTTTTTTGGCAAGAAAAAAGTTACACAGAGGCACCCGGAGGAGGCACAGACGCGAAGCACACGGAGAAAAAATAAAAATCTCTGTGCACCTCGCGCCTGTAAGTCCTCTGCGTAACTCTGTGTTCCTTTTTTGGTTCTGGCTTGGCCAGGTTAGGAATGAGAATTAATTAACTTACCCATTTCCTCGTATTGCGTATTGCGTATAATTTTGCTCTTTACGGGTACGTAATACGCAGTACGCAATATATTGCCGGCCTCAATTGGGTAAGTTGTTTACGCCCCCTTCCTTAATAGACTACGTTATTTCCAATAGTGTCCAGGGAGTAAAAATTACCCTTACTTCATACTCCTTACTCCCTGGTAACAGAGACACTGAGGAAATATTACCCGCTCGTAGTCAGCCTCGCAGCGATAGCGAAGTGGCGTTAGACGACCGAAGGTCCAC
>CAYWSS010000087.1:0-12172 GCA_964460505.1 uncultured Caldilineaceae bacterium
GGGAGAGAATTGAACTAACTATACCGGCACCGGAAAAGACTGACCTGGTGGGTGACGGTATACCTCTCGCTCACATGTATGTGCGCCACTCAGTGTCACTTGCCATGGTGAGGAACATAATTGCCGGTATCTCGCCGGCATTGGCGACGCTGGTAATGTTGCTTATCCCCGGTGGGGCAGCGCTGATATGGCTGCGTCCCAAAATGGCGCTGGATGGCATCGAATGGCTGGCCGTGGCCGTGGGGATAAGTTTGGCTGTCATTCCCGTATTCATGACCTATTTGCGATATCTTCCCTTGGCCTTAAATACAGGTGCGGTTTGGTTTGGCTATGGGGTGATAACACTCCTCTTTGCCTGGGGCGTATGGAAACATCGGCCAACATTATGGGGAACCGGGTTTGATCGCCATTATTTGCCGGCGTATCTGGCATTCATAATAATATTTTTGCTCTCCCTTGTGGTTCGCTTGCAGGTTGTGACCGGCCTCGAAATTCCACTTTGGGCGGACTCGTATCATCACACCATCATATCTCAATTAATTGTGGATAATGGCAAAATTGTTTCAAATTGGGAACCATATGCCCCACTCACCAGCCTAAACTATCATTATGGATTCCACACGATGGTGGCAGTATTTCACTGGCTTACCGGATTGGGGGTGCCCAAAAGCGTCATTTTCTTTGGACAGATATTAAATGCCTTGGCTGTGTTGATGGCCTACCTGCTTGGGAAACAGTTTGGCGAAAATGTCTGGGTCGGTGTGATTGCTGCGCTGATAACCGGATTGCTATCCAAATATCCTATGTATTACGTCAATTGGGGGCGCTATACCCAGCTCGCCGGGCAAATTCTTTTGCCGGTGTTGGTGGTGTTGACGTGGAGATTATTGCGCGATAAGAAAAAGGAGCTTCAGTTATTTGGAACATGTATTTTATTAACAGCCGCCTTGTTTTTGACACATTATAGAGTGGTCTTGTTTTACCCTGCGTTTGTAGTTCCACAATTGCTGATTACGTGGGGAGGGCAAAAATGGAAACGAACGGTAATGTTCACTGATGTCGTGATATTAATGGGGATTGCAATAAGCACAGCGGCAATAATTTCTCCAAGAGCAATTGAATTATTTCAGAGTAGGTTGTGGACGGTTAGCGAAGTCAGCATGAAGCAGGGAATGGCGAATGATCTCACAAGGCAGATACTGAGTAAAGTTGGCAATATTTTCGATTTTCAAAAACCTTTAGTCGTTTTACTTGGCTGGCTCGGGGTTGTTTATGGTGGGTGGAAACGGCAACGAGGAGTGCTTACCATTGGCGGGTGGTGGCTAACTCTTTTGCTGATAACTAACCCGCAATGGTTTAATTTGCCTGGAGCCGGTCAAATAACAAACTTTGCTATTTTTATTGGTTCTTATCTCATATTTTCTGTGTTGGCCGGGTTTCTTGTTGGTAATTTCGTCCAGTTTGTGGTAGAGAGACATGCTCTTCTCAAGTGGGGCGTTATATGTATCACTATTCTGATGGCCTTATGGGGAGGATGGCAACAATTGCGAGTATTAAACAAGTCAAATATACTTGTGACTTCATCTGACTTGCGTGCAATGAACTGGATTGATGAGCATACTCCTGATGACGCAATATTTTACGTGAATAGTGATTTGGCCTATTTTGGAACCATTGTGGTGGGCACGGATGCCGGTTGGTGGTTGCCCTATTTAACAGGCAGAGAAAATACAGTTCCACCGATGGAGTATGATAACGAATCTTGGGTTGATCCAAACTATGGGCAATCCGTGATGAATACCTACCGTAACCTGTTGGACGATTTGGGCGCGTATCAATGTAAATTATCACAAATATTAATCAACTCTGGAGTGGAATACATTTACATTGGGCAACAGCGTGGAGCAGTGTGGTCAAATTTAGGCCCCAGGCTACAACTTGAGCGCTTCGCTGCTGATAGAGATTTCTCATTGGTATATTCGGAAGATGGCGTGCGAATTTTCAGAATTTCAGAAATGGATAATCTTAATGATTCGTTTTGTCAATAACAACATAAGTGATGTAAAATGTGTGCTGAATTTAAAATGTAGAAAGGTAATGCGTGAAAAACGATAAACGACACTTAATAAGACGCTTATATTTTATTGTGGTTATATTATTTGCTGTAACTGTAATGACGGGGTGCAATAAGTCAACACCAGTTGTTCAAACACAAACGGCTGAACCAATAGAACTAATAGCAACACCTCAAAGTCCTATTACTCAATCACCTATAGCATCCATTTCTCCAATAGCGACGCCGACTTCACTTTCCTTTGAAACGGAAGAAGCTAAAGTTTTGATAGCCGTCCCCACGCCGGAACGTCTGTCATCTATGGATATTGAATTGACCTCGATAGCATTGCACTCCGAGGATATGGCGCCTATTTTTGATGCAACCTATAGCATTACGCAACCGTATGAGAAACCTGGCCTTATGGGTGTGGATGTCATTTATCCGGCAAGGGCGGTTGCGCATACAACCGGGTTTGCAGAGGGATACAAGACGACTATCGAAGTCTACAAGGAATTCCAACCGGCAGTAGATGCATTTCATAAAGTTATCAGTGAATTATCTGGTGAACAACTCAGTGAAGAGCGCGTTGGGGATGCTTTATCTGTAATATTTGCCGGCAGAGCAATAGAAGATGTTAGTATTTTTACATACGAACTTGTAACAATAAAGGCAAATGTTCTGGTAGTAGTTATGATAAGAACCGACAAGGAAATTTCTCTCGATATGCTCCAAGAGAAAAATAACTTGGTGTTAAATAGAATCAAGGAAAAATAATGGACTCCAAAGCAGGCTTCGATAAGCGCAGCGAGTTTTTGATTTTTGGAAAGCCCGCGATAGAAGAAGAGGATATTCAAGAAGTAATTGATACCTTGCGTTCTGGGTGGATAGGTACCGGGCCAAAAACCAGCCAATTTGAAAACGCCATACAAACCCTGTTGGGTGTGAAGCATACGATTGCCGTAAATTCGTGTACGGCTGCACTATCACTGGCATTAGAAATTGCGGGTGTGGGCGATGGAGATGAGGTAATTACTACGCCACTTACATTCGCTGCTACAGCAAATGTCATTGTGCATCGCGGAGCGCGTCCGGTTTTTGCTGACGTTGATAGAGCAACCGGCAACATCTCTCCAAATGAAATCGAAAAACGGATCACCTCCAAAACCAAAGCTATTATCCCTGTCCACCTGGCTGGTTGCCCATGTGATATGGACGCTATTATGGAATTGGCGAATCTTCATAATCTTATAGTCATTGAAGATGCCGCCCATGCTCTCGAAGCAATTTACAAAGGGCGAAAAATCGGGGCAATTGGCGATTTTGGTGCCTTTAGCTTTTACCCCACAAAAAGCATTACAACAGGGGAAGGTGGCATTTTATCGACCAATAATGACAAGTGGGCCAAACAAGCCAAGGTGTTGAGGCTACACGGCATTAGCGCAGATGCATGGAAACGTTATTCAAATTCAGGATATTCTTCCTATGAAGTTGAATATCCGGGTTATAAATATAATATGACGGACATTCAGGCTGCGCTGGGATTACACCAAATAGAGCGCCTTGAGCGAAACTTGAAGCACAGGGAACATATTTGGCAGCTATACGATGAAGGGTTAAAGCACATCCATGGGCTTACGCTCCCTCCCTTGTTTGACGAGGTAAACTCTGTACACGCTCGACATCTATATACTATTATGGTAGACGAACATGATGCAGGAATTTCTCGTAATGACTTGACGATGCGACTAAAAGAAGCGAATATTGGCACAGGAATTCATTATACAGCGTTGCACGAGCAAAAATTTTACCGCGAAAAATTCGGCTATGGCTCGGATGATTATCCCAATGCAAAGTGGATTTCAGATAGAACATTATCGTTGCCATTGACCGCAAGTATGACGCTGGCCGATGCAGAAGATGTGATCACTGTAATAGACTGGATAATCACCAGGTAATCTTTTATGAGCTATTATCCGGGATTTCGTGATTATAAGAAACTGTTTACAAAAGTTATCAACCGTCTAAATTCAGAAGAAGATTATCGCTCTTTTCAGGAATTTCAAGGCGAATTATTGATCCGTTTTCTCAAGAGCAGAGATATTTTTTTGGGGGATGGGGTCAAAATAGCTGATATTGCGTGCGGGTATGGAGGCTATAGCATCGCTTTACGTAAAACGGGTGCGCGAGTTGTTGCTGTCGATCGCTTCAATCAAATCTCAAATCAATCGTTTGCATTTATAATGGGCGATGCATTAACAATTCCGATAAGTAAGGCAAGTTTTGACGTAGTAATCTGTACTAGTTTAATTGAGCATGTTGTCGCGCCCAAACGACTATTAGATGAACTATATCGGATTGTTAAACCCGATGGCGTGGTCTATCTGAGCTTCCCACCTTTTTTTAGCCCGTACGGTGGACATCAGTTTAGCCCTTTCCATTATTTGGGACTGGAACGAGCAGTAAAGATATCAAATTTCTTGGGGCGATTACGAAAATATAAATGGATAGAGGATAACTACCCCGTTACACCATCATCCTCTGATGCCGCTTACGGAGATTGGGGCCTTTATCCGTTAACAATTGCCAAATTTGAGGCATTGCTCCGACAGATGCCCTTTGTTGTAAAAGAACGCTCCACGCGAATGTCTCCGATGGATTTCACAAAAATACCCTTCTTACGAGAAATTTTGACCTGGCACGTTCAATATTTGTTGGTCAAAACTCGTTGAGCCCCACCTACCAGATGATGACACATACTAACGACAAAAAAAAATTCTGGAAAGAACATGACCAGTCGATAGACCAACACTCACAAACTGGCGAGCATTATGTGTTGTCACATGATATGTATCGAGGTATGCCGAAATGGTTCAACCAATTTTATGCATATTTCCAAGTGCGAGCGATAAAAAAAATACTGCAAAATATATCGCTGGGACAACACAATTTAGGGCTGGACGTGGGCTGTGGAACCGGACGATGGTCCTCGATGCTAAGTAATCTGGGTTGCAAAATGGTGGGCGTGGATGTGGGATACAACGCATTGCGCTATGCCGCTAATTATCAGACTAATACAGAATTTTGCCAGGGCGCATTGCCCCAACTAGGTTTTGAGAACTCTTCGTTTGATTTTTGCATTTCTGTGATGGTGTTGCAGCATCTTTCATATTTGGAGCAAGAGAAAGCTATACAGGATTTGCATCGAATTTTGAGGGACAACGGGTTTCTAATAGCTTGTGAAATTACCGACGGGAATGATCCAGCCCCACACGTTTATTCACGTAGTCAAACCCAATGGCGTAATGTTTTCGAGGCGGCGGGGTTTCGCGTAGAGATGTTTTTGTCATCTGAATATTTGCCCTATGTAAAATTATTCCAGTTCTTGCGGGGTAAGCTGAAGGCTGGGCATAGTGGCGGCGATTCTACGGTTGCTCTAGATGTGGGGGGGGTTGCCTCACTACTCAATCGCTCCTATTTACTATCCGGAATTTTGAAAGGTGTTATATATTTTTCTTACCCGTTGGAATACATTGCATCTTTATTATTGCCGGGCCGATGGGCGCGCCAAGGGTATTTTTTATTGCAGAAAGAATAATTATGCGTATTGGTTTAGTTACAAGCTCATATCCACTCACACCTGATGACACTGTGAATGCAGGCGTCTTTGTACGTGATTTGGCGAAAGAACTTGTGTTGTTGGGAAACGAAGTATACGTCATCACACCATTCAAATACGGCCCCGTTGTTTCTGATGAAGATATCCCCGTAACATTCATTAGGTGGTGGGGGGGAGAGAAGGATCTTGCTAGCATATCAATGCGTAATCCAAAAACATTATTCAGATATGCAACACTCATTTTTTCCGGAATTCTAAAAACAATTCAGTTAACACGGAAGCTACAATTTGATACGATGCTGGCAATGTGGACTATCCCAAGCGGTTTATTTACGTGGGTTGCTGAGCGATTGCTTGGAGTGCCGTATGGTGTTTGGGCATTGGGTTCCGATATATGGGCTCGGCATAAATATCCGTTTGGCCAGTTTATCGTCCGAAAAATACTACAAGATGCGCATTTTCGTTTTGCTGACGGCGTTGAATTGGCTCACGATGTGTCGGAAATAAGTGGCTGTGATTGTCAATTCGTGCCGTCTACCAGGGAACTGGACCGCCGAGTACCCCAGTCGATTGAATTGGCTCCTGATATTCTGCACTTTTTGTATATTGGACGTTACGAATACAACAAGGGGCCAGATATCCTCATTGAGGCTATGCGCCTGTGTGTGGATTGGGGGTTAAGCGCACAGTTGCATATGTTTGGGACGGGTTCATTAGAACAGCAGCTAAGACAGAAAACTGTTGGCTACGAATCTTTCATAACCGTCCACGGGTTTGCCTCACCTGAAACATGCGTAACATACATGCACGCTTGTGATTGGTTGATTATTCCTTCTCGAATAGAAAGTATTCCCCTCATCTTTTCTGATGCCGTGCAGATGAATTTGCCTGTTTTGGTGACGGATGTAGGTGATCTCAAAAACTTGATAGAAGAATACAATGTTGGTTTAGTCGTTCCGCCAAATGACCCGCTCGAATTAGCCCGCAAGATGGCAGAAATAATTCAAGCTCCCAATCGATATTCTCACTACGATTTTAGGGAAATAATGAAAAAATTTGATATTCGACAATCAGCCATTATCTGTGATGCCGCCTTTGTAAAATAAAGAAAGAATAGCAGATGAAGTATCAGGAAAATTATTCTAATCAATTCGAAGCAGTAAAGGACGAAGAAAGTCGACGTAAGAAAGCCATAAAAATACTTCGTATTCTGCAAGATTTTATGGGCTATCAGGCTTTTTCAGATCTGACCTGTTTAGATATGGGGTGTTCGGTCGGCATTATTTCAAGTGAGCTATCCAATATTACTCAAACAACGGTTGGTCTGGATATAGACAGGCCCGCTATTCGACAGGGCAATGCATCAAAAGGCAGCAATAGCCACTTCCTAGTATCTGACGTCGGCAAGACACCTTTTCCAGACGAAGCCTTTGATATCATTATCTGTAGCCAGGTCTATGAACATACTCCAGATTTTGAAGCATTGATTGATGAAATATATCGGTTGTTAAAACCCACGGGAGTATGTTTTTTTAGCGGGCCTAATAAATGGGCTGTTTGGGAAGAACATTATGATTTGCCATTTTTGAGTTGGTTGCCTCGTCGGTGGGCTAACCGGTATTTACAATTGACGAATAAATCGGATGAATATTACGAAATGCCGCGCTCAGCGCGAGAATTGAGAATCGCACTGGAGAGATTTGTAATTCACGATTATACATTGAAGCTGATACACACACCAGAGCAATTTATGATGGAATCTCAAGTTGGCATACTGCGAAATATTCCGAATTGGGTACTGTTGCTTTTATACAATTTGCTTCCGAATTTTAACTGGATATTGACCAAATGAAAAAAAATAGTTGGAAGCAAAAGTTAAAATCTTTCGTGTCGAATATTCTGGTGGGTGTCGCGCTCTTTTTTTTGATTAGATATTTTGTGATCAATCGTGTTGAACTATTGGTTGCGCTGAAGCAGACTAACCCCTTATTTATGAGTATAGGTGCGGTTTTCACGGTTTTTGTCTTAGTATTAATGTCTGTCGGATGGACACTTGCCGTGCAACTGGCTGGTGGCAAGATGAAATTTAGGGATGGATTCCGAATATACTTCCTTTCAAGCATTTTGCGGTATTTGCCGGGGTCAATTTGGTATGTTCCCGGACGTGGGTACCTTAGTCAAAAAGTCGATATAACGCCCCTCGAATTTTCTGCCAGTGTTGTACTGGAACTATTTTACCTTCTGGCAATGGCAAGTGCGCTGGGGGGAACGGCACTGGCGCAAAAGTTGGGGGCCGAATGGTTATGGTTTAGTGCCGCATCTGTTGCTTTGATGTCATGTTTTGTCGCATATCCTGATTTATTACGACTACCACCGGTTCGTAAATATCTGAAAATAATTCCTTCAAGAAAGAAACATTTGCAATTAATTATGACTTATTTTCTTGTGTGGCTCTGTTTTGGTATATCTATAGCTGTTTTCTTACAGGCCTTTGATATATCATTGCGGGCGACGGACGTATTTGGGATAATCACTGGCAATGCGGCGGCATGGTTAATTGGTTTCTTTTCCTTTGTTCCACTGGGATTGGGTGTACGAGAATCCGTTTTGGTTTGGCTTTATGGGCCACTTGTGCCGACAAACATAATCGTTTTGATGAGTTTTGTGCAGCGAGGGGTTGAGGTACTTCTGGAATTAATTTTATGGGGAATTGTTGCCAGACTCGGAAAATATTCCGCTGTGAGATAAAATAACTACAATGGATTATTGAGTTTATCCTTTAAATCAGCTAAAATGCAAGCTACAGATATATGAAAGGAGTTTTTAATGAAGAAAATGCGCAATGTTTTAGGGGTTATTTTGTTAGTTCTGTTGTTTGTCTCAATTTTGGTTGTACCTGGTATTACGCAGGGGCCTCCGGGAAACTGGACGACCGACTTTACGGTCTTGAATCTGGGCGGTGCTGGTACTTTGGAGATTGTCCGTTATGGCGAGTGTGTTGGAGCTTGTACGCCTGATACCGGGACATCTATCGCCAGTGTACCCTTGGATGCAAGTGGTTCTTATTATTACAACCCATTCAATGACACTAATTTCCCGGACGGTGTGTCGTCTGTGATTCTGAGTGCCGACACCCCAATCGCTGCCATCGCTACGGCGGCCAATGGATTGAGCGGCACTGCGTATGCGTCCGACGGTTATGCGGCGGTCGCGAACCCGTCGTCTTCGGTGTTCTTGCCCATCATTATGGGTAAGTTGGGTGTCTGGAACACGCGTATCGCTGTGCAGAATGCTGGATCTACGAGTACTGACGTGACGATTAGCTACATTGGAACTGGTGCGCCATCTCCTACCACGATTACTAATTTGCCGCCGGGGATGGTTGCCTTGGTTGACCAGCAAGAAAACTCTGGGATGACCAACTTTAATGGCTCTGCCCAAGTTACGACCAGTAATGGCGAACCGGTCGCCGTGTTGGTTGATGAGTACAAGAGTAGCGGTGGCGTACTAGTCAGCTATGTTGGCGTACCCAGCACAGATGCTGATACGACTATCTATCTGCCTGGGTATATCGCACAAGGTGTGTGGGCTACTGACTTTACTATTGTAAATACGTCAAATAACCCAACTGATATCCAGGTTACCTTCGCGGGAACTGCTACACATGTCCTTACTGGCACTATAGCTGGCAGCGAGTCGGCTTATATCAATGGTAACGCAGGTTCCTACCCAAGCGGTTGGAACGGCACCGCCCCAACATCGAATTACTACGGTGCTGCGACTGTCAGTTCAACCAGTAATGAGGATATTGTGGTTGTGTACAATATTGCAAACTCGTCCGGCGGACGAGGGAACTATGCGATTGGGTACGTCGGGTATCCTAGTACAGCCGCCGCAATGAATGTAGCGGTTCCGCTAATAGAAAACCATTACACTGCTGGATGGGATACAACTTTTTCCGTACAGAATATTGAAGGCGGTACAGCTCGTTTGAATCTTACCTACTCCGGAAACAAGACGGCGAACTGTTCTCCGTGTGTCTTCACAATGACCACAGAGTCTCATACCTTTAATCAGGCTGTCGATGGCCATATCCCCACGGGCTTCATTGGTGGTGTAACGATTTCTTCTGACAAGAACGTTGTGGTTATTGGTGACCAAAACCTGTCTGGTGGCAAGGGTGATACCTCTGCGGGCTTCCCGGGCATCAAAAAATAATATTCAAAACATAGACTAATATCAAAAACCACTGGTGAAAACCATCAGTGGTTTTTGATTGTTTTTTCACCCATGCACCTCATTATCCAAATTCCCTGTTACAACGAAGCGACCACGCTTCCACAAACAATTGCCGCCCTGCCGACCCGCATCCCCGGCATCGACCGCATCGACACCCTCATCATCGACGACGGCAGTACCGACGATACGGTGGCGGTGGCGCAGCACCTCGGCGTGACGCACATCGTGCGCCACCCGACCAACCGGGGGCTGGCCGCCGTCTTCCAAACCGGACTCAACGCCTGTCTCCGGCTGGGCGCGGATATAATCGTCAATACCGATGGCGACAACCAATACCCCGGCGACCAAATCCCCCGCCTTGTTGCGCCCATCCTGCGCGGTCAGGCCGATATGGTCATCGGCGACCGCCAAACGCACACCATTGGGCATTTTTCGCCCCTGAAGCGATTGTTACAGAACTGGGGCAGTTGGGTGGTGCGGATGGCCTCCGGCACGTCCGTCCCCGACGCCACCAGCGGGTTCCGTGCCCTGTCCCGCGACGCCGCCATGCGTCTGACCATTTTCACCAAATACACCTACACCTTGGAAACCATCATCCAGGCGGGCAAAAAAGGATTGACCGTCGGCAGTGTGCCCATCAACATCAACCCGCCCCTGCGCCAGTCGCGCCTCATCTCCAGCAACTGGAACTACATCAAACGCAATGCGGCCACTATCTTGCGCCTGTACACCTTCTATGAGCCGCTCAAAACGTTTTCGTACCTCAGCCTGCCTTTTCTGGTGAGCGGTATGCTGTTGCTGGGGCGATTTCTCTACTTCTACTTCAGCGGCGCAGTCAACACGTATGGCCGGTTTCTGCAATCGGTGATGATTGGCGGCACGCTGGTGACACTGGGCCTGCTCATTTTTGTGCTGGGCGTGATTGCCGATTTGATTGCCGCCAGCCGCCTGATCAACGAAGAAACCCTCTACCGCATCAAACGCCTGGAACTGGACGGCCCCGCTTCGCCGCCCGAACCGAAATCGCCCCCCAGTTAGGCCAATTCCGGCGGCCCGTGTTATAATTTTGGGTGACAAGAGACTGAATCACTCAGGAAAATGATGATGCCGCCACAGCCGGATTCACCACCTCACAACTTAATCGGCCAGCGCATTGGCCCGTACCGCCTGCTTGCCGCCGTGGGGCAGGGGCGATGGCGGCGCGTCTACCGCGCCCGGCACGCGCAAACCGGCGACGACGTTGCCCTGAAGGTCATCCTGGCCGGATTGGGCGACGACCCCTCCCGGCCCGAAACCCTGCACCGTCTGGAGCAACTGACCGGCTTGCGCCACCCCAACCTGGCCCCCATTCTGGATGCCGGTGCATGGGATTTTGGCTATTACCTGGCTATGCCCTGGCTCGATGGTGATGACCTGAGGCAGACCCTCCTGCGCACCGTCGAATGGCCCTTTGCCGGGCTGGAAACCGTCTTTACCGACCTGTCGGCGGGATTGACGGCAGCCCACGCCGCCGGGGTTGTCCATCAAAATATCAAATCGTCCAATATTATCCTCAATGCAGATGGTCATGCCTGTCTGGTCGATTTTCCGATTCTGCCGGACAATCCACCCGATGCGGCCCCGTATTACACCGCTCCCGAAACATTTTGGGGGCAGACAGAGCCGGCCCCCGCCGCCGATGTCTATTCGCTGGGCGCAATCCTGTTCGAAATGCTGACCGGAACCCCGCCCTTTGTGGCCGATTCCGCCTGGGGTATCATCCAAAAGCACCAAACGGCTCCCATCCCGAACCCGCGTGATTTGAACCCCGACCTTCCGGCGGCGCTGACCGGCGTGGTGCAGACCGCGCTGGCCAAAGACCCCGCCCGCCGTTTCGCCTCGGTGGCGGAGATGGCCGAAGCCCTCTCTGCGGCCCGGCGCGGCCAGGCCATGCCGTTCACCGGCGCATCGTCCGGCGCGCCGCCCGCCGATTTCCCGACCACGCTTTTGCCGCACCGTGTGGATGTCCCCGCGCCGCGCCGCCGCTGGGCCTGGCTTGGCTGGGGCGGGGGAGCGATTGCCCTTCTGCTGGCGGTTGCCCTTGCGTTCAACCTGCCGGGGCGATTTATGCCCGCCACCCCCACGCCGACCGCAGTGGCGGTTGCGGCCAGTCCCACGCCCACCGAAACGCCCTTGCCGCCCACGCCCACCGCGGCGATAGCGCCTGGCCACACCGCGCCCACACCCCCTCGCGGCGCCGCCACCCACCCACAGCCGTGGCC
>CAYWSS010000088.1:0-12021 GCA_964460505.1 uncultured Caldilineaceae bacterium
CACCTTTCTTGCCGCTGTTCTCCCAAGTCTTAGCAACGATAGTGGCTCCCGCGTGAAAACCTGAGTAGAAAACTTTAGCTTTAAAAATGTCTTTTTCTTTTTTGTCTAAAAAACAAACATTTTGGTGGGGGCACGCGGGGACACAGAGTTCGCAGCCGCTACACAGATCATGGTCAATCGCAACCGGCGCGCGCGCTTTAATATTTTGAAATGCCTCTAACATTCTGCCATTGGGGGAGGGCGGGGGTAGGGATGTCACTGTCATAGTATTTTCTCCTGCCGGAAGGTTTACAGTCTTTTTGGGTGTTGCCCCTTCCATTGAAACATTGTTCTTAGGATGGAACCTTTAACACCTGATTATCTTACGAATTTATTTTTATCGCAATTTTGTCTGTAACTTTGTCTCGTTCCCAAATTTGGGGTCACTGCCAAACCGGCGCCCGTTTTTCGTAAAAAGCCGCCACACCTTCAGCATAATCATTTGAACGGCCGGCTATTTGCTGCAAACAGGCTTCATAATCTATTTGTTCTTCAAAGGTCACGCCCAACGATTTGTTAAGGGCGTGTTTTGTCAAACCGATACTCAGGGTTGGCGCGACGGCCAGTTTTTGGGCTAAAGCCCTGGCCCCGGTCATTAGCTCACCGTGGGGTAAAACTTTGTTGACCAGGCCAATTTCAGCGGCTTGCGTACCGTCAATTTTATTGTTGGTAAACAACATCTCGGCGGCGCGGGCCGGGCCAATTAAACGAGGCAGCCAAAAACTTACCCCGGTGTCAGGCGCCAACCCAATCCCAATAAAGGCGGTTAAAAATTTGGCTTTGTCTGAGGCGTAACGAATATCGGCGGCCAGCGCCAGCCCCAAGCCGGCTCCGGCACAGGCGCCGTTTACGGCCACAATAATTGGTTTTTCCAGGGCGCGCATGGCGCTAACCATGCGGTTGTAGCCGGTTAACAGGTGGTCACGGAACGAAAATTCATCGCCCCGACCCTGAACCTCACTCAAATCCTGGCCGGCACAAAAGCCTTTGCCCGCGCCGGTCAACAAGATACAGCGAATTGTATTGTCTTTAGCAGCTTGTTTACAAATGGCAATAATCTCTTTGGCTACCGCATGGGTGAGCGCATTGTATTTGTCGGGCCGGTTAAGGGTAACTTCTAACACGCCGCCTTCTTGTTTAACTAACAGGGTTTCATAGTTGCTCATACTTTTTATCCTCCTAACCCGGCCCAGAGCCGGCACCAAATAAGAAATCATCAACCGCAGAGAGCGCGAAGAACACTGAGAGAAAAAAATTAAAACTCTGTGTACTCTGCGGTAAATTTCTTACTCAATGGGAAAAGAGTCAATTTCTAAGTTCCTGCTGACATCCCACCATCTACAAAAAGAAGTTGGCCGGTAATGTACGAGGCCTGGTCGCCGGCTAAAAAGACGTGAACCGCAGCAATTTCCTCCGGCTCGGCCATACGACGATAGGGGATTTGTTGCAATATTCCGGCCATAACTTTTTCAGGGATGGCGGCGGTCATGCGGGTGTTTACCCCGCCGGGGGCAATGCAGTTAACGGCAATGCCGTAGCGTGCCCACTCCAGGGCCAGGGTTTTGGTCAGGCCAATAATGCCGGCTTTGGAGGCCGAATAATTGGCCTGGCCAATGTTGCCCACCACCGCTATCGAGGCTGTATTGACAATGCGCCCGGATTTTTGCTTTATCATTGGCACGGCCGCAATTTGGGAGCAGAGCCAGGTACCCTTTAGATTTACTTCCAGCACGGCATCCCATTTTTCATCGCTCATGAATTTGATTTCACCCTCTTTAATGCGGGTGGTCAGGCCATCGCGGGTAATGCCGGCATTGTTGATGAGTATATCCAAATGGTCGTAGTTTTGCAGCGCCGTATCTACCATTTTTTGGACATCTTCTCGCGCGGCAATGTTGCCAACAACTGCGCTTGCTTCCCCACCGGCTGCGGCCACTTCCTGTTGGGTGCCTTCAAGCCCTTCTTCGTCAAGGTCACAAATTATTAATTTTGCGCCTTCCCGGGCAAAACGCGCGGCAGTTGCCCGGCCAATGCCATTTCCTGCGCCCGTTATTAGCGCCACTTTTTCTGCCAGTAACATGGTTATCTCCTGAAAATGATGAGTGATGAATGATGAGTAAACTTCTTGTCCCACTTCCCACTTCTCACTCATCACTTTTTACATGCTTGAATTTTTGTTATTCGCTTTTACGTCTCATCAACAGCGTCCACTCACCATCAACAACAACTTCATCACGCTGGTTGAGAACACGCGAGGCGAAGATGACCACCCCCCGGTCAGGTTTAGAGGTTTCCTTTTTTTTCAGCACCTCCTGCTCCAAATGAACGGTATCGCCAAATTTGACCGCGCCTTTGTAGCGAATGACCTGCTCCATCAGAGCCAGGGTTGTGCCTTCAAAGATGCCGGACCACTGAGCCATACCGGTGGCAATGGACACGACCAACATTCCGTGAGCGATGCGCTCGCCAAAAGGGGTTTTTTTGCCAAACTCGGCGTTGGTGTGCAGCGGGTTAAAATCGCCGGAAACGCCGGCAAAAGTCACAACATCGGCTTCGGTCACGGTTCGAGCCTGGGATACATATTTGGCCCCTACTTCAAATTTGTCAAAAGTTAATCCTTTGGAATTGCTCATAGATATTCTCCCTTGAAAATAACCCCTTCCCTACACTTTGCGTCCCCCGACATTGGGGCAAGGAGTCGCCGTAGGCGGCGGGTGGGGTTAGGCTAAATTTTCATTCTCGTTGTCATCCCAATAGGGACTCTCCCACTCTATCGCCTTTTACAACTTCATCTACAAATTGGTTGGCATAGGTTTCCAGTAATTGACGATAATTATCAAACAGTTGCCGTGCTCTAAACCCAACCCAATCCGGCGATAACAAGGCTGTGGGTAGATTTGGGTCTTTTAGGGGAAAGGGCTGAAAATCGTGAGTCAGCCAAAACCGCCTGACAAAACATTCGGCCGGTGATAAATGTAAACTGCCGTTATGCCGGTTGGCGCACTCTTTATATTCCGGCCGGTAGTGAACAATAAAATCTTGATATTCAGCCTCGAGTTGGGGTAAATCCCAACAGGTTTGAATTAGAGCTTCCACAGAAGATGTATTGCGGCGCATGCCCGAAAATACTTGTACATATTCTTGCACTCCTAACTCGTTAAAGATATTTTCCAGTTCTACAGCCCGGTTGTGGGGCGATACCCATGTGGCAGGAACCAGACGACCAAAGCCCAGCCAGATCAACCGCTGGCGCAGGGCATGGCGCAGGTGTTGATTATCTTCCGGGATAGAGTAAATGACCAGGTGCCACAGGCCGTCCCAATCGGTTAGAGGCGGTTCAAAAATTCGCCGCCCGCCCTCTTCTAACAGAGTCCACCCCTGTGCGGTGAGCGAATATTGACTGCGGCGCCCTTCCTTGCGGGCTATGACCCAACCTTTTTGAGCCATACGAGATAGTACAGAGCGCGCCGCTCGCTCGCTGACCCCCAGTAATTCCAGCAGGTAGAGCAGGTCGCTGGTCCAAATAATTCCCCCGCGCGGCAGAATATAGTCACCAAACAAGGTAAATACTAAAAATTGAGTTTGCACGGTGCGGCGTTTGGTGCCCGGCATACTTAACCTCTCCAAATGGAATTATTACAATCTGACCGGCTCCTGAAATTCTCCGAATACTTCCTTCAACACTTTGGTGATTTCACCCAGAGTGGCATAGACTCGCACGGCTTCCATCATAGCCGGCATTATATTTTGGCCGTTGGCCGCGGCATCGCGCACTTTTGCCAGCGTTTGCGTAACCGCCTCATGGTCTCTATTGGCGATGACTTCGGCGGTACGGCGGATTGATTCCCCGGCCTGGGCCTGCTGGTAGGGGTGCAGTTCCACGTTACGATCTTCTTCATCCATGCGGTAAACGTTAACGCCCACTTTGGGAACGGCCCCGCTTTGAATGCCCTGTTCAACCTTGTAAGCCTGATGAGCCACCTCGCGTTGAACCATGCCTTCGCGCACGGCCTGCACTATGCCGCCCCACTCCTGGTCAACGCGCTTCATTTCAGCCACAATGCGTTCTTCTATCTCGCCGGTCAGCGATTCAACATAGTATGAGCCGGCCAACGGGTCTACCGTATCGCGCAGGCCCATTTCCTCAATTAAAATCTGCATCGTCCGCAAGGAGATGAGCTGGGCCTTGGGTGTGGGGATGGTATACGCCTCGTCGTAGCAGCACAGGGCCATGGTTTGCGCGCCGGACAGGGCGGAGATGAGGGCGTAGTACGCGCCGCGCACAATGTTGTTTTCCGGCTGCTCAATGGTTAACCCGCCGCCGCCGCCGCCGGCAATCATCTTCATTTTCATGGTACGCGGGTCTGTGGCTCCAAATTCATCGCGCATCAGCCTGGCCCACAGCCGCCGGGCGGCGCGAAACTTGGATACCTGCTCAAACAGGTTGCCGAAGATGTCGAAATTAAAGGAGATGCGCCCGGCAAAGTCATCTACATTTAGCCCGCGTTTCAGGCCCACGCGAATGTAAGCCAGGGCGATGCTGTAGGCGTAAGCGATTTCCTGGTAGGGATTGGCCCCCGACTCGCGGATATGGTAGCCGCAGACCGAGACCGGGTAGTATTTGGGCGCGTTTTGAGCACAAAATTCAAGGGTATCACCAATAAGCCGGACGGCCGGTTCAGCCGGAAAGACCCACGCGCCGCGCCCAATGTACTCCTTGAGAATATCATTTTGGGCCGTGCCGCGCACCTGGGCCAGGGGAACGCCGTGTTTTTCGGCCACAACAAAGTACATAGCCATAATGGGGGCGGCAACGGCATTTATGGTTAGCGATACGCTGATTTTATCAATGGGAATTTCATCAAAAGCCACTTCCATATCGGCCAGAGTGTCAACGGCCATACCCACCCGGCCAACCTCGCCCTCGGCGCGGGGGTTGCTGGAATCAAGCCCCATTTGCGTAGGCAAATCAAAGGCCACGTTCAAGGCGTTTTGGCCGTTTTCAATCAAAAACTTGAAGCGCTCGTTTGTACCCGATGGTGTCCCAAAGCCGGTGTACTGGCGCATGGTAAAAGGGCGCGACCGGTACATCAACGGGTGAATGCCCCGGGTAAAGGGAAATTCGCCCGGCTGCCCGATGTCTTCAATTGGGTCAATGCCGGCCACATCCTCCGGGCCGTACACCGCTTTTACCGGAATGCCCGATTCCAGGATTATGTCCTGGTTTTTGTCAGCCATTTACCTCTCCTGAAAATAAAGTTTGTAGTTAGGTACGTAGTAGCAGAGTACCGGCCGGCGTCACTCCACTCCACTGCGTTACGTGACACACTACAAGCCATTTTTATTCTCATTGTCGTCCCGTTTGGAACCATCACACTCCTGTGCGTTGGCGGATAAAGTCAACGATGGCTTCAAAAGCTGAACCGGTGGGAAAGACGCCCCGCACGCCAATCTTTTGCAACGGTTCAATATCGCGGGCGGGAATGTTGCCGCCCACCAAAACCAACGGCTCCATTTCTCTATCGCGCAGTTGGGCCATAAGTTTTTTGGCAAGAGGCAGGTGAGCGCCGGACAAAATGGATAGGCCAATTACGTTAACGTCTTCCTGGTCGGCAATGTCTACAATCTCGTCTATGGTTTGGTGCAGGCCGGTGTAAATAACTTCAAAGCCCGCGTCTCGCAGCGCCAGCGCAACAACTTTAGCGCCCCGGTCATGGCCGTCCAGGCCCGGCTTGGCCACTAACACCCGAATTTTAGATACTTCGACTGCGCTCAACACAGGTTTTGGATTTCCCTGGCGCCGGCCGCCAGGACAAGTGTGGGTTTTGGATTTTTCGTTGTTCATTGCGCGCTGTTATCCCCAATTCCGGCAAATTGATGCACCGATGCTTGAAATTGCTGCTGTTTCTCTGACAGTGAAAAATCCATTATTTGGCCTTTTCGTTTTTACGTTTTTCGTCCAGCGCGGCCAGAACGCGCTCCGGCGTCATGGGCAGTTCGGTCATACGGATGCCGACGGCATCGTAAATGGCGTTGGCGATGGCGGCGGCGGTTGGCGTGCCGCCCATCTCGCCGACGCCTTTGGCTCCAAATGGCCCTTGCGGGTCGTCGGTTTCAATGATGTAGGTTTCAAGGTGGGGCATATCAGCCGAGGTAAAGAGGCGGTAATCCAGAAAATCGGGATTGAGTACGCGGCCTTCTTTTACAATCATCTCTTCGGTTAAGGCGTAGCCCAGCCCCATTTGAGCGCCGCCTTCAATTTGGCCCTCAACCGCCATCGGGTTAATGGCCCGGCCCACGTCGTTGGCGCCGGCCAGCCGCAGGACCCGCACCAAGCCGGTTTCGGTATCAACTTCTACTTCGGCCATCTGCGTGCCAAAGCCGTAAGCCGCCGAAATGTTGCCTTTGTAAGTATCTTTATCAACCAGTTTTGTGGGCGGGTCGTACCAGCCCTCGCCCATAATAACCTGCCCGCCCTCGCGGAAGTGACGGCTCCGCACGGCTTTGCCCAAGGCAATAGCTTTTTCGGGGATACCTTTCACCGCAATTTTGCCACCCCGCGCCTCCAGTTTGTCCGGTTCAACGCCCAATATCTCGGCAGCGGTTTCAAGGATTTGCGCGCGGGCGTCAAGCGCGGCGATGTGTGCGGCGTTCCCGGCGATGAAGGTGGTGCGGCTGGCGTGAACGCCCACATCCCACGGTTTTACGTCGGTGTCGCTGTTTAAAACGGTGATGTCCTTCACCTGCAAACCCAGGACATCGGCCACAATTTGGGCCAGCACCGTTTCTGACCCCTGGCCGATTTCGCTTGAGCCGGTGATGAGGGTTACGTGTCCAAAATCATCCACTTTGACCGTTGCCCCACAGCCGTCGCTGCGGTAAATGCGAGCGCCGCCGCCCACATTCAGGGTTGAGGCAAAGCCGATGCCGCGCCTTATTGGATTTTGGGTTTTGGATACTTCGACTTTGCTCAGTACAGGTTTTAGATTTTGGATTGGGGACGGCGATGCTTCCCTGCTCTTGCTCTCCTGCTTCTCTGCTCCGTCGCCTGCAAAAGGGCGGTCTGCGGCGGCGGCTACGGTTTCGATGCACTCTTTTAATCCGCAGGAGGTAATAATCAAACCCTGCGGGGTTTCTGTGTTGGGCCGGTTGGCGTTGAGGATACGGAAAGCGGCCTGGTCCATATTCAGGGCTTCGGCCAGTTGGTCCATAATGGTTTCGGTAAAGAAGGTAGATTGGGGGTTGCCGTAGCCGCGCACTGCGCCGGTAACAAGGTTGTTGGTATAAACGCAATCGGCTTTGAAGCGCACGTGCGGAACCACGTACAGCGAGGCCGCGGTTTCCATCATCACCAGCGGCGTTACCGACCCCCAGGAAACATACGCCCCTAAATCCAGCACCGCCGATACAGCGCGGAAGGTCAATTTGCCGTTTTTGCGAGCGCCGGCGCGAATGGTGACTTCAACCGGCTGGCGGGCCGGGCCGGCTGTAAACTCTTCATGCCGGGAGAAGGAGACGCGCACCGGCCGGCCCACTTTTCGGGCCATTAAGG
The DNA here is from genome assembly GCA_964460505.1 of uncultured Caldilineaceae bacterium. Lineage (GTDB taxonomy): Bacteria > Chloroflexota > Anaerolineae > 4572-78 > J111 > J095. The sequence goes on from CAYWSS010000088.1 coordinate 7,592, forward strand.
CGGCAATCGGTTCAAAGGGATAGATGTCCAGACCCCGCCCAAACGCGCCGCCAATAGCTGTTTGAATAATGCGAATCTGGCTGCCGGGGATACCCAGCGCGTCAGACATATCGCGCTGAAGCAGGAAGGGGATTTGGGTGATGCTCCACATGGTCAAATGCCCGCGCTGGTCAAACCGGGCCACAACCACGCTGGTTTCCATACAAGAAGCATTGACGTAGGGCAATTTGTAGGCGGCCTCTACCACCACATCAGACTCGGCTTCGCCCGCCTTAACATCGCCGTGATTGTAATTGTAGGTCTGAAAACGGTTGCTGCCTCGTTCCGGGTGAATTAGAGGCGCATCGGGCGCAAGGGCTTCGGCGGCGGTAAAAACCGGCGACAGCGGTTCGTACTCAACCTCAATCAACTTCAGGGCTTCTTCGGCAATATCGGGGTCGGTAGCAACTACGCCGGCCACTTCGTCGCGCAGGCTGCGAGCCAGTTCGCCTTTGAAAGGCGTGTTATCTTTGCCGTAGCCAAATTTAGTGGGCGGATTATCGGCGGCGGTCAGGACGCCCTTAACGCCGGGCAGCCGTTCGACCTTTGAGGTATCAATATTAAGAATACGGGCGTGCGGATAGCGCGAGTACAAAATTCGCCCGTGCAGCATACCGGGCAGGCGCACATCGTGACCGTAAGTTGCCCGGCCCATCACTTTATCCGGCGCGTCCAGCTTGGGAATACGCTGCCCGATGAGCGATTTTGGATTATTCATTGTTCATTGCTCATTATTTTTATCACCTCATCGTTACCAATCTATAGATTGGTAACGGGCTTGCGAAGCAAACTCTGTTTGCAATTTAATTGATACAGAGTTTGGGCAAATGGAATTTGCCGAGCAATTGTGTCCCCAAACAGGGTTTGAGAACGAGACCGGAAGTTATTACTCATTACTGATTGACATGACGGCTTCAATAATTTTTACGTAGCCGGTGCACCGGCACAAATTTCCCGCTAACGCTGCCCGGATTTTGGCTTCGGGGGGGGTGGGGTTTTCTTGCAGCAGAGCCAGCGAACTCATTACAAAGCCCGGCGTGCAAAAGCCGCACTGAATGCCCCCTTTTTCTACCAGGGCTTGCTGAAGCGGGTGCATTTTGCCCTCTGCTGACACGCCTTCGACGGTCAATATTTCGGCTCCGTCCCAGTCGGCGGCCAACAGCAGACACGAGGTCATCGGCAGCCCGTCTACCATAATAGTGCAGGCTCCGCAATCGCCGGCGTCACAGCCTCGATGCGCGCCCATCAAGCTCAGTTCGTTGCGGAGTACATCAAGCAGCGTCCGACGTGTGTCAATATAAAGTTCGCGGGGGTCGCCGTTTATGGTTAGGGCAATTAATGTTTTCATAGTCAATAGCCGGTTAAATTTTCCTCGTTTTCCTCATTTTCACGCCGGAGCATTGGAACGAGAAAAAACGTGATTCTTGTTACAATTAACCCGGCCCGGCGAGCGTGTGCAGGGCGCGGCGGGTGTTGACTTCTACCATTCGTTTCCGATACCAGACAGAGCCGCGCACATCGTCAATGGGTGAACATTCTTTGGCGGCTATTGCGGCGGCGCGGTCAATGCGTTCTGCGGTTAGCGGATGGCCAATCAGTTCGGCCCCGGCCTGTTTGGCCCGCAAAGGAACAGGGGCAACGGCGGCTAACACAATTTTGGCGTCTCTGCAGATGTCCCCATCGGCCTCCAGCCAAACGCCAACCCCGACAACCGCGATGTCCATAAACGCTCGCGGCGCGTGTTTGATGTAGAGCGTTTTGCCCCGAGGCGGCGGGACGGTTATTTTTTCAAGCAGTTCGCCGGGCTGCAAAGCGGATTTACCCGGCCCCAGAAAAAAATCTTCCAGCGGGAGTTCGCGCTTGTTTAGGGGGCCGGCCAGGTGAGCCGTAGCGCCCAAAACTATTAGCGGCGGAGCCATATCCGCCGAGGGTGAAGCGTTGCACAGGTTGCCGCCCACGGTGGCAAAGCTGCGAATTTGCTCGGAGGCCATCACTCCGGCGGTTTGGGCCAGGCTGGGGTAATGTTTTAAAATGATGGGAGAACGAGTTAGCTCTCGCAAAGTAGTTGATGCCCCCAGTTGCAGGCCGGTTTCTTCATTATATGTAAGGCCCTGTAATTCCGGCAGGCGTTTAATGTTGATGATGGCTGTCGGGTTTTCGATACCGGCTTTCAGGCGCAGCATCAAATCGGTGCCACCGGCAATTATGCGGGCCTGGCCGTTGAGTTGGCCCAATATTTTCAGGGCTTCAGGTAATGTTTGTGGATTGTAGTGGTCAAACGCTCGCATCTCTTAATTTCCGATTTTGGCTTGTGGGTCGTGGATAATCTAAAATCCACAATCCACAATCTAAAATGTAACCGTTCACCCCCCTACCAGAATTATGTCATTCCCGCATGCTTTTAGCGGGAATCTATGCGTGCAGTCTGTGGATTCCCGCTTAATACGTGCGGGAATGACAGGGGGGCTGAATGGTTACTCTAAAATCTAATTCTGGCCGGCCTCAAAACCCAATTTCAAGGCTTTCAGGTTCAGTTCCCGGCCCCGAGGGGCAATAGACTCGACGGTTTCCTGCAAGGTTTCGATGGGCAGAGGCAGGGTTGGGTGCGCGGTGGCAAATCCGGCCAAAATCACGTTGGCTACGGCAGCCGAGCCGAGTTCCACCGCCATCCGGCTGGCCGGGAGAGATAATACGTTTATATTGTGCCGTTCCAAATGTTCTGCTACCTCATTCCGTAACCCGTTGGAGGTGTTAACAAAAACGGTTCCTCCCCGGCGCAAAAAAGAGAGATTGCGTATGGCTTCGTCCGGCTCCAGGGCCAGCAGCACATCGGCAGTGCCGCGCCGGATGAGGGGGGCCTGGCTGCCGCCAATTTTAAGGTGCGAAATTACCGAGCCGCCACGCTGGCTCATTCCGTGTGTTTCAGACACCATCACGGGGTATCCAAGCGACATTGCCGCGTACGATAGCAGGCGGGTAAAAAAGACCACGCCTTGCCCGCCAAGCCCAACCAAGATAAGTTTTAGTTCCATTATTGTTTCTTTCCGGGGCTAACCGGCTACGGCCAACCGGCTGCGGCCAACAACTAACTGATCACTACCTTCGGCCATTACCTGCGGGATGATGAAGCCTTTGTAACAGCTATCAATACATTGCCCGCAGTCTACGCAAATCTTGTAATCTACATCGACCCGGCTTTTATCAAAACTAAGGACAAGGGCCGGACATTCAAACACCTCTACGCAATAGCGGCAGCCGTCGCACTCTTCTGTAACCACTACCGGCAGCGGGTCTTCACGAAGCGGCGCGGGGTCATAAAGGACACAGGGCCGGTCGGCGATGATAACGGCCACACCACCGTTGTCTGATTGAGAGTAATCATATGCCTCACGCAATATGGTTTGGAATGATTCTTGCTCATAGGGGTCAGTTTCTTTAACGTGATTTACGCCGCAGGCCCGCACTATATCGGGAATAGAAACCGTGCGGGTGGCGTCGCTGCCGTCGGCCAGGTAGTTGTTAGCGGCAGTGGGTTGAAAGCCGGTCATAGCGGTGGTGTGGTTATCCAGAACAACCAAAACAAAACGCGCTCCGGTATGAACGGCATTAATCAGCGGTACAATACCCGAATGTAAAAACGTAGAATCGCCAATGGTGGCAACAATGGGGCGGTTATCTCCCAGCAGACGGTTGGCCTGGTAGAAACCATCGGCCATTGTTATCGAGGCTCCCATATCGGGACAAGTGTCTACCGCGCGCAGATTGGTACCCAGTGTGTAACAGCCAATATCGCCGGGATAAATGGCGCTGGGGCCAAATTCCTGTTTGAGCGAGTAAAAGGCCGAGCGATGGGAGCAGCCCGGACACAAGCGCGGTTTGCGAATGGGCAGGGGAAGCGAGTTGATCAACTCCTGTAATTGTGAGTCATCAAAGGGTGGCTTGACTTTGTAGCCGGCGCCGGTCAGTATCTCAAGCAGAATGTTGGATATAACCTCCGGCGACAACTCACCGGCAGCGGGCACTGTGCCATCCAGCCGGCCTTTTACCCGGCGGCGGTCCGGCAGTTGCAGCTCTATGCAGGTATCCGGTTCTTCCAGAACCAGCACCGTTTCAAATTGGGCCATAAACTTGCCGACCAGTTTTTGGGGCAGGGGGTAGGGCGTGCCTATTTTTAGAATTGGCACCTCTACTTCCAACTCCAGCAGCGATTGTTGGGCTGTGCCGAAGGCAACGCCGGAAGCAATGATGCCGACCCCCCCCTTAAAAGGGGGGGATGGGGGGGGCGTGTCCCCCTTTAAGGGGGAGCGAACTACGTAGTTGAGAGAAGATTGGTTAAATTCGGCTTCGATATTTGCCAGTTTTTGGGTGAGTTCAACGTGGAGTTTGGGCCG
>CAYWSS010000089.1:0-12001 GCA_964460505.1 uncultured Caldilineaceae bacterium
GGCGGTTCACGCGACGGGTAGCCACCCGGAAAATACACGCTAAACTACGAGATGCGCCCAACCTTGACTCGCTGCTGGAAACCGCTGCCCGTGAGTTGGGCCAACGGTTGGGGGTACGGCATACGGTGCTGGAAATGGGAATTGAGAAAGAAACATCTCAAAATGGAGAAAATCAATAAGAATTGAAATTTACCTCGTTACCGATAAGGAGTTGCAGACATGGATTTAATGATTAATCCCAAACCAAAAAATAGAGTCCGAACAACGTTGAATACCGGGTTACTCATAGGGATACTGGCCGCCTTGAGTCTAACCCTGTTGGCGGCTTGCGGCAGCCCGGCGCCACCACCTACCCCTACACCGGAACCACTGGCCGAAGAGTTAATTTTTTACAACTGGGCAGACTATATGCCCCAATCAACTTTAGACGCCTTTACCGAAGAGTATGGCGTGAAAATCACCTACCTGACCTACGACACCCAGGAAGAAGCCGTGGAAAATATGCGGGCCGGCGAAGTATATGACGTTGCTATTATAGAGAACGAATTTATCCCGACCTTGCTGCGAGAGGATTTGCTGGCCGAGATTGACTACCGCAATGTGCTTAATTTTGACAATGTCTCAGACAATTTCCGCAATTTGGCCTACGACCCGGATAACGCGCACTCAGTTCCCGATAGTTGGGGCACTTCGGGGCTGGTTGTTCGTACTGATTTGGTGGAAGAGCCGGTCACCAGTTGGGCCGACCTGTGGAATCCTCGTTACGCCGGTAAAATTGCCCTGCGTGACAGCCCTCATGAGGTAATTGGGGCAGCCTTGAAATCGTTGGGGCACTCGATCAACTCAGAAGACCCGGATGAATTGGCGGCAGCGGAGGAGCTTTTAAAGGAACTCAAAAAACAAGATATTATTTTTGTTGACAGCACCACCGAAGGCGCAGTGGCGGCCTTTGCCGGTGGTGAAACTGCAATTCTGTTAGGGTGGCCGGGAGACGCGCTGGGGGTGCGAGAACAGAACGAGACTGTCGATTACGTCCTGCCCGAGGAAGGCCCCTTTTTGTGGGGTGACAACTTTGTTATTCCGGCTAATAGCCCTAACAAGCATACCGCCGAACTGTTCCTGAACTTTCTTTTAGAACCGGAGCAAGTTGCTGAGAGTGTTAACGAATATTACTATGCTACGGCTATTAAGGGGGCTTATCCTCTCATCGCCCCGGAAATTTTGGACGACCCGGTTGTTTTTCCTCCCAATGAGCAGCTAAAAAATGGCGAACTTCTTTTACCGCTCAGCCCCGAAGGGGAAAAGTTGTATGCTGAAATCTGGGACCGTTTTACAAGCGCAGTGAGTGCAGAACAGTAGGAGACACCTATGGAACGTAGGCAAGAGAATCAGCCCCGATTATCACCCCGGCCCCGGCGCGCGTATAGTTTACGCCAGCGCCTGTTAGCCCTGCTTGGCGGAGCTTTTCTGGCCGTATTGCTGGTCAACGGTGTAACTCTGTTTTACCTGATATCGCAGGGTGAGCAGCTTTTATGGCAAGACCGCCAGGTAGAAGCGGCGCGTCTGGCGGCTAACACCGTGGCAGATTTTGTCCGGCAAATGCATAACTCGCTCGTTTTGGCCGGTTTACCGGATCAAGATACTATTGAAGCGACCCCGCAATTGGTGGACGATTTACTTGGGCAGAATCCGGCTTTGCTGGAATTAGTGCGGCTGAACTCAAAGGGGCAGGTCTTTGCCGGCGCTTATCAGGATGCGCCGCTGTTGGCCAATCTATTCACTATTCCGCAATCTGTATGGTTTGCTGAAGCGGCTGCCGGTCAGTTTCATTTGGGCAATGTTCAGGTTTCGTCCGGTGGTGAACCCTACTTAATTATGGCCATTCCGGCCCCGGATGGCGGGGTGGTGGCGGCCCGGTTACGGATGAACGTACTATGGGATGTAGTGGCCGGCCTCCGCTCCGGTGAAACCGGCCAGGCCTACGTGGTTGACCAAAAGGGGCGGGTTGTGGCCCATTCTGATCCTGAGGTGGCGCTGGTAAAAACAAGCCTGCAGGATCGTCCCGAACTGGAAGCCTTACTGGCCGCCCCTTCTAATGAATGGAGCGGGAGTTATGTAAATTTTGAAAACGAGCAGGTGGTTGGTAACACGCTGCCGGTATCCGGCAGCGAATGGGTGGTAATTACCGAAGTATCCCAGGCGGAGGTTTCTGCCATTAGCCGAACCGCGTTACTGTTTCTTGGGGGTGGAACGGTGCTGATTGGAACTTTGGCCATGATTGTGATGGCCTGGTCTCTGAAGGGATTAATCTTTCGCCCGGTTGGGCAACTGCAACAGGGGGCCGAACGTATTGGACACGGTGATCTGGATTACCGGCTCGAAATCATTCGGCAGGATGAGTTTGGACAGGTGGCCGGCGCATTTAATCAGATGGCAGGCAGGCTGCAAGCGTTGTACGATAGCCAGGCACAGTATACCCGGCGGCTGGGAACTGTGGCTACCCTCGGCGAGCGTCTCAGCGCTATTCTTGACTTTGACCAGCTGCTGGCCGAGATGGTCAATCAGGTGAAGGAGAGCTTTGATTACTATCACGCCCACGTTTACATAACTGACAACAATCACCAAAATCTGGTGATGACCGCCGGCGCCGGTGAAGCTGGGGCGGCGATGAAAACTAAAGGCCATCAGATTTCTCTGAACGCCCCAACCAGTCTGGTGGCCCGGGCGGCCCGCACCGGTGAAATTATTAGCATTGACAATGTTCGAGAGGCCGAAGATTGGCTGCCCAACCCGCTCTTGCCTGATACTTACTCAGAGATGGCAATCCCCATTTCTTTAGAGGGACAAGTTGTGGGAGTTTTGGACGTGCAACAAGATAAGATTGCCGGCCTGGATGAGGGTGACGCGGGCTTGCTCCGCTCGCTGGCTAACCATGTGGCGGTTGCCATTCGCAATGCCCGCCTGTTTGAAGACGTGGAAACATCGCTGGCTGAAGCTCATGCGGCTCAGGAACAATATGCAGAGCAATCGTGGGATAGAAACAAGGTTATCCGCCAAAATAAAGGCCAGGTTCGCTTTAGCCTGGGCGAGTCGACATCGCTTACCGACGCCGCTGTGGCCCAAGCCCGGCAGCAAGCCCTGGCCCAAAAAGAACTGGCTTTGGTTACACTGAGTGGCGGCGAGGTTGCCGGGGAGAGTGCTGCCTCGCCCATCCAAAATTCAAAATCCAAAATCCAAAATGCGCTGGTTGCCCCCATCACCCTGCGCAACGTACCCATAGGCAACCTGCAACTGCACGGATTTGAGGGCGACGCCGGTTTATCTGAGGGCGACAGGGCGCTGGTAGAAGCCATTATAGACCAGGTAGCCCAGGCCGCCGAAAACCTGCGCCTGATTAACGAAACCCAGGAGCGGGCCGGCCGTGAACGGCTTATTGGACAGATTAGCGATAAATTGCGTCGCGCTCAAGATTTTGAGTCGCTGATGAAGATTGGTGTTGAAGAGATTTCTCGCGCGGTGGGGCCGGCCAGAACTTTTGTACAAATGGGGGCAGAAGATGAGTTGCGGACCACAAAAGAACCCGATCCATCATCCGAACCCGGCCCGGCGAACCCGGAGAATGAAGAAAGCCCGGACACTCAGGCCTCGGCATTACCGTCCGACCAACCTGTAAAATCAGCGCCAACCAACGGGCGGGGAGATAAGCAATTATGAACATAAATTTTTCGCCGCTCGATACATCATCAGAGCTTTTGTCCGGGAATCCCATCAAAGCCGGAGATCTTGATTTTTATATGTTGTTGCGGCGACAAAGCGGCGACAGCAAGCTGTTTTTTAACCAGCGCCGGTCTCTCCTTTTTGATGCCGGCACCATGGGTGCCCTTCGCCAGCAGCTCATTGATACCGTTGGGCAGGATGTTGCCAGGGGGGTGCTGATGCGGGCCGGTTACGCTCAGGGCTACCAGGATGCGGAGATGCTGGGAGATACTTTTAGCTGGGAAACTGATTCCGAGTGGCTTTTGGCGGGGTTAACCCTGCGCATGCTGGAGGGTATTGTTCACGTTGAATCCCGAACTGTTGAATTCAACCGGAATACCGGAGAATTTTATATGAACGGTCTCTGGCGCAACTCTTACGAGGCCGAAGAGCATCTGAAGCGAAACGATCCGGGTGAGCATCCTGTCTGTTGGATGCTGGCCGGTTATGCCTCTGGCTATGCCAGCCGTTTTTTTGGCCGGGAATTGTTAGCCATAGAAACTGAATGTGTGGGCAAGGGTGATGAGCAGTGTCTCTGGGAAATTAAGCCGGTTAAAGAGTGGGGCGCAAAAGCTGCACCCTACGCAGAGGCCTTACGTCAGGTAGAGGCCCGGGGTTCGCAGGCCGAAAAGAAAAGTGCAGAAAAAGCCTTGCAGGAAAGCCAGGCCCTTTACCAATCTTCCTTAAATGGGATGCCTCAAAATGTATACAGAATAGATCGCGGGGGACACATAATTTTTGGCAACAAAACCTATTTAAATACGTTGGGGATGTCTCTGGCAGAATGTTTGGGCAAGACCGCGTATGATTTTTTCCCAAAAGAGCAGGCCGATAAATTTACGGCAGATGATAACCGGGTGATGGAATCCGGAGAACCGCTTGATGTTGTGGAAGGGCATAAAGTTCCTGCCACAGGAGAAATGACCTATGTTCACACCATAAAAGTGCCGGTTCACGATGCCGAAGGCAACGTTGCCGGGGTGCAGGGTATTTTCTGGGATGTTACAGAACGGGTGCAGGCAGAACAGTTGCTCACCAAACGAGCCATTGAGCTTGAAACCGTATCGAAGGTGAGTACCGCCACCTCAACCATTTTAGATGTGCAGGAACTATTGCAAACCGTGTGCGACCTGACCAAAGAAAATTTTAGTTTGTACCACGCTCATATTTACCGGCTCAACGAGACCGGCAACACGCTTAATCTGGCGGCCGGAGCAGGTGAAAAGGGGCGGAAACTGGCCGGCCAAAAATGGAGTATTCCATTTGCCAAAGAAGACTCGGTGGTAGCCAGAACGGCCCGAACCAGGCAAGGCATCATTTCAAATGATGTCAGAGCAGAGACCGGTTTTCTTCCCAATCCGTTATTACCTGACACCCGTTCAGAGCTGGCGGTACCGATGGTTGTGGGCGACAGGCTTTTAGGTGTACTTGATGTGCAGGCCGATGCTGTTGACCACTTTACCGCAGAGGATATACGCATACAAACCACGTTAGCCGCCCAGATAGCGGTAGCTTTGGAAAATGCCCAGCGGTACGAAAATAGTCAAAAAGTAACACGTCGTATGGCTCAACTGAACAAAATGAGCGCCCTGTTGGGGCAATCCACGACCATTCAGGACGCGCTCGATTCCACTGCGGAAAGAGTTGATGCTATTCTTGAGAGTGACCGGGGCAGCGTAACGTTGTTAAACGATGCCGGCGATACCCTTGAAGTTTTTGCATTACAAGGGAGGCAAGGGGCCATTCCAACCGGGACGCAGCTACCTGTTAAAGGCACGGCGCTTGGCAGGTGTGTAACAGAAAACAAAATACAGGTTATTCCCGACACCCTGAATAGCGCTTATCTGGATACGCGCCGGCTTGCCTCGCAGGGCATCCATTCTACGATAGTTGCGCCCCTGACCGTAGGCGGAAAGGTAATTGGCACCCTCAACGGGGGCAGCACAGAGTACGATGCCTTTGATCAGGATTCGCAGGCAATACTTCTTCAAATGGCATCCTTGCTGGCCACCACCATTGAGAGCCACCGGTTGCTTGAGGCTGCCCGGTATCGCGCACTACGGGAGCAGGCCCTGCGGCAGGTTACGGCCCGCATTCGCGGCTCTGCCGATGTGGATACCGTTATGCGTACCGCCGCCCTTGAGGTGGGTAAGGCGCTGGGCCGGCAGGCTTTTGTATATCTGGGGCAGGAAGAAAAGGGGAAAAACACGCAGCCATCCGCCGCTGAAAAGGAGACGCGCAATGACTAACCCAACCTCTAATGATTTGTGCCGGTTACTGTTTGAAACCGCCGCCGACGCCATTCTGGTGCTGCAAGACGGGCAAATTGTGAATTTTAACTCTTCTGCAACAGCTTTGCTTGGCAGAAAAAAACTGGCCGGCAAATTGCTGCTTGATTTTGCGCCCCCGACCCAGCCCGATGGTTCCACCTCGGCTCAGGTTTGGCAGGACAAGTTTACGGCCGCCGCCGCCGGCCATCCCCAACATTTTGAGTGGGTGTTTCAGCCCACAAAAAAACGCACCATTTATACCGAGGCAGCCCTGAGTATTCTTGGCTTTAATGGGCAAACGTACACTCAACTTGGGCTGCGCGATATTACCGAGCGCAGCGAAATTGAAAGCGAGCTGCGTAATTCTGAGCGCCGGCTAACAGATATTATTAACTTTTTGCCGGAAGGCACCTTTGCTATAGACCTTGAGGGCCGGCTCATTGCCTGGAACAAGGCCATGGAAGAGATGACCGGCATTAAAGCCAAAGACGTGCTGGGCAAGGGCGATTACGAATATGCGCTGCCGTTCTACGGAGAACGACGGCCAATTTTGGCCAATATGGCCATGCAGCCCAGCAAGGAAATTGCCAAAAACTATCCCTTTATTGAACGCGATGGCGAAAACTACCTGACCGAGGTTTACACCCCCTACTTCCTGCGTGAGGGGGGCGCCACCGTATGGGCCAAAGCTTGTCCCCTGTTCGACACTGACGGCAATCTTGCGGGAGCCATTGAATCCGTGCGGGATATTACCAATCGCAAGGAAGCAGAAGATGAACTGCGTAATTCAGAGCGCCGGCTGGCAGACATTATCAACTTTTTACCGGAAGGCACCTTTGTTATAGACCTTGAAGGCCGGCTCATTGCCTGGAACAAGGCCATGGAAGAGATGACCGGCATTAAAGCCAAAGACGTGCTGGGCAAAGGAGATTACGAATATGCGTTGCCGTTCTACGGTGAACGGCGGCCAATTCTGGCTAATATGGCTATGCAGCCCAGCAAGGAAATTGCCAGAAACTATCCCTTTATTGAACGCGACGGCGAAAGCTATGTGACCGAGGTTTACACCCCCTATTTCCTGCGAGAAGGGGGCGCCACCGTATGGGCCAAAGCCCGCCCCCTGTACAATGCGCAGGGCAACATGGTGGGCGCCATTGAATCTGTGCGGGATATTACCGAGCGTAAGTTGGCTGAAGACGCGCTCCGTGAAAGTGAAGAGCAGTTTAGACTTCTTTCTGAACAGGCGATGGTAGGGACCATTGTTTTACAGGACGGCCGTATCCGCTATGCCAACGAGGCCTGGGCCAAAATTGTTGAAATTCCCATCGAAGAGATGCTGCAATGGGCTCCAAATGAATTTGCCGCGCACGTTCACCCCGAAGACCTGCCCTACCTCATGGAACAGGCCAAGCGAAAACAGGAAGGCAAGGGTGATATAAACACCAGTTACGAATGGCGAGTAATCAGCGGCAGCGGGCAGGTAAAGTGGGTCAGTATGTACTCCAATACCGTCCCTTACGAAGGGGGATTGGCTAACCTGGCCACCCTGATTGATATTACCGAACGGATGCAAACCGAGCAAGCCTTGAAAGAATCAGAACAAAGGTTGTCGCTTCACCTAAAACAGACTCCCCTGGCTTACATAGAATGGAATGTTGGGTTTCATGTAATTGAGTGGAATCCTGCTGCGGAGACAATTTTTGGTTACACCAAAGCCGAAGCTCTGGGGCGACACGCCGCTGGCCTAATTGTACCCGACGAGATAAAAGAGATTGTTGACCAGGTTTGGGCAGATTTATTACAGCAACGCGGCGGTACGCGCAGCACCAACGAAAATATAACCTCGGATGGCCGCGTTATTATGTGTGAGTGGTATAACACGCCCCTTGTGGACGAACACAATCAGGTTATTGGTGTGTCTTCGCTGGTACAGGATATTACCGCCAGGGTGCGCTTGGAAGAACAAGTTCAGGGGTCGTTAACTCGCCGCGAGCGACAGGTGCAAATTTCTACCCAGGTGTCTCAGGAAATCGCCTCTATTGTCAACGAGCAAGATTTGTACGGGCGGCTTGTAATCTTAATTAGAGAGCAATTTGGCTATTACAACGTGCAGCTTTACCAATACAACGCTCAGGAAAAGGTGTTGAGCATTGCCGCCGGTGTTGGCCGGGCCGGCAGACAAATGCTGGCCGAAAATTATCAGATAGCCGCGGGGCACAGCGCGGCAGGTGTTGCCGCCGCCGGTGGTGCCTCGGTTTTGTATTCAAATGTTGCCAACCGGCAATCCAACCCCTACCTGCCCGATACCCAAAGCGAAGTGGCCGTACCCATTAAACTGGGGACAGAAAGCGGGCAAGTTCAGGAAGCAGTGTTGCAGTATTTTGTTGATGACAGCCGGATTGAGGCCATGGTAGTTGCCGCCATAGATCCAGTTGCGGCAGCATCCATTACAAAACAGGCATTACAGAAAAATATGCCCGTCATTGCCTGTACTGCTAACCTTGGCTCAGAAAACCAAACCAGCCTGGTTTGGGCCGTTGAATACGATATGGGCCATAAGCTAGGTGTGCAGGCAGGCCAGTGGGCCGCACAACATGTTCCAAAAAGGCAACCCTTAAAGGTAGGTGTCCTCAATTACAGAATAATTCCCCAGGTCATTGAACGGGAAAACGGCATTATTCAGGGTATAAAAGATGTTTTTGGTGAAAACGTAGAAATTGTAGGGTCCGAGACCGCGGTAGACTCCATTCAGGCATTTCCTTTTGCCGAACGGTGGCTAAAAGAGCATCCTGATTTGCAAATGATTGTTAGCATTAATGATGCGGCGGCGTTGGGGGCTTATCGGGCCGTAATTGCCGCCGGCAAAAATAACCCCGACCATTTCTTTATCGGTGGAATTGACGCCACAGACGAAGCAATAGCGGCCCTTCAATCGGGCGGGGCGTATCAGGCTACCGTAGATCAATCTCCTGCGGAAATGGGCGTACGTGCCGTTAGAGCCTTGGTTGGAGCCTTGACCGGCCAACCATATTCCCCTACCTATGAACTGACCTGCAACCCGGTGGATGTAACAAACGTTGATGATTTTATTACCCGTAAAGCGCGGGGCACTGTGATTGATGACGCTGATGCCCTGACCGGCGTTAATTTAAACGGCGTCAAAGCGGGCTTTAGCGTTATGAGTTTAACCAACCCGTTTTTTGTTCAATTAGTTGAGGCTGCCAGAGCCGAAGCCAACCGATTTGGCCTTGAACTGATTGTTAACGAACCCAAACAAGTCCTGGGGGTATTAGCCGTCCAAAGTAGTCAGGCGGATGGACTGGACCTGGAAGATCAACTTACGCTTGAAGGTTTATCGGGCCAGATTGCGGTGGCTATCCAGAAAATTCGTTTGCTGGACGAGGCCATTATCTTTCGCCAGTTTGCCGAAGCTACCGGCCAGGGTTTTGGTATTGGCTCGCTTGAGGGTAAAACCGCTTATATGAACCCGGCTTTGCTGCAAGCTCTGGGCGAAACCAGCTTTGAAGATGTTGTTGGAAAGTCTATATTTGATTATTTCCCTGAATCTACCCAGCAAATATTGGCCGCTCAGATATTGCCAACAGTTATGGAAGAAGGGCAGTGGGTCGGTGAAACTACTATCCGTACCCGCTCCGGTAAAATCTTCCCGGCCATCCAGAATATCTTTCTCATCCACAACGAAGAGGGCGCCCCGCTTTACATTGCAAACGTGTTAACCGATATCACCGAACGCAAGCAAGCCGAGGCAGAATTAGAAACACGCTTGCAAGAGCTTAACGCCCTCCAGCGGCTTATGAGCCGTGAAGGCTGGAAAGCTTATCAATTGGCTCAGGAAACCGGATATCAAGGGTATCTTTTTGATGAGCTTTCAGTGCAGCCGGTTGAAACAATTGAAAACGGGCACCCGGCCCAAACTACCGCATCCGGCAATGGCCATTCCCTTTCCCGCCCGGTATCTATTCGGGGCGAGGTTGTTGGCACGCTGGGCGTGTTCGATAAGCCGGAACATCCCCTTGACCCGGAAGACCGTGAATTTCTTGATTCTGTGGCCGAGCAGGTGGCCGAGGCGTTGGAACGGGCGCGATTGCTGGAACAAACTCAAAAACGGGCCGTTGAACTGGAGGCAGTGGCCCAGGTAGGTACGGTGGCGGCTACCGTGCTGGATGTTAATGACCTGTTGCAAACGGTGGTAGACCTCACCAAAACCAGCTTTAAGCTGTATCACGCTCATATTTACCTGGTGGATGAGGCCGATGGGGCGCTTAATCTGGCTGCCGGCGCCGGGACCGTTGGCCGGAAAATGGTAGAACAAGGCTGGCAGATATCAATGGGCCACACAGAGTCTATTGTGGTCCAGGCATTTAAAACCCGGCAGGGGATTATTTCAAACAACGTTCAAGAATCGCCTACGTATTTGCCCAACCCGTTGCTGCCCGAAACCTTATCAGAATTGGCGGTACCTTTGCTTGCAGGTAAAAATGTGCTGGGCGTGCTGGATGTGCAGGCCAATTTTGTCAACCGCTTTACCAAAGACGATGTGCGTATTCAAACCACCCTGGCTGCCCAGGTAGCTGTGGCCCTGCAAAACGCCAGTCAGTATCAGCAAACCCAGGCTGCTTTAAAAGAAACGGGCGTACTCTATCAGATAGCGCAGAGCCTGGGCCAGGCCGGCAACCAGCAAGAGATGTTTGAACTTGTTCTGCCTGAATATCTACGCTTCCTTGATTTACCGCAGGGAGGTGTGCTGATTTTTGATGAAGATATGGTTAACGGCACCCTTGAGGCCCTGGTGGTAGATGGGAAACTGGCTGAAGCAGGACTGCGAATACCTGTTGAAACAAACCCTGCCTGCCGGCAATTGATTGAAACCAAAGAAGCGGTCATTGTGTCAGATGCGCTCAATGACCGGCTTTTAGAACCGGTTCGTGAGTTTGTGATGGGGATGGGGTATAAATCTATATTGTTGGTGCCAATTATTGTGCGGGGCAAGGTGGTGGGTGCACTGGGGGCAGACTCTACTGAAATTATCCGCCAATTTACCGGTAAAGAGGTGGCCTTGATTCAAGCGATAGCCGACCAGTTGGGTATTGCTATTCAAAGCCAGCGTCTGTTTGCAGAAACAGAGGCGGCCTTGGCCGAGGTTGAGGCTACCCAGCGTCGCTATACCGTGCAGAGCTGGGAAACATACCGGGCCAGAACCCCGCTAAAGCATTTTGAACACGCCCGGGACGGTAAAGCTCCGGCTCAGGAAAAATTACCGGCCGGGGTAGATGAGGCCGTAACAGAAAAACAGCCTGTGGTTGTCTCGGCAGCGCCTGTGGAACATCCTGAAAATGCCCCGGCTGACCAGAGCGGTGCCCCGCCGGCGGGCCAGTCAAACATAATTGTGCCGCTAACCGTGCGTGATGAAGTAATTGGCGTGCTGGGCTTGCAAGACACTGATACCAGAAACTGGACCCCGGAAGAGGTGGCTCTGGTTCAAGCCGTGGCCGAGCAAATGGCCCAGGCCGCGGAAAACCTGCGCCTGTTGGATGAAACACAGCAGCGGGCAGCGCGTGAAAGACGCGTTAATGAAATCAGTGAAAAAATTCAGGCCTCTCAATCGCTTGAAGAAGCGCTGCAAATTGCAGTAAAAGAAGTGGGGTTGAGTTTGCAATCGCCGCATACCGCGGTAAAGCTGGCTGCCAAATAACAGTGGTCAGGCAGCACCTATGGCCCAAGCAGTGGGGCGACTAAAGGAATTTGTCCCTTCACGCGCTTTTGCCGCACGCACGTTATAGTATTACCCTGCAACATTTGCGTTGCGCTTGCGGCGAGAATTACTCATTACTCATTATTCATTGTTAATTACTCATTATTCATTATTCATTGTTAATTGGTAACTACTTAGGCACACACCTTGTAACCGCTATAGTAGCGTCCTTTTGCCGTTTTTACCCCCCCTCAATCCCCCC